>CAZIZA010000007.1:0-36714 GCA_964543555.1 uncultured Pseudomonas sp. | reverse complement strand
TGGTGGTGAATGTGTGGCGGCTGGTGGTCAGGACTGCTTGCGCAGCGTCAAGCTGCTGGCATCCCATACCCAGCGCTCGCTGGGATTGCCGGGCTGGTCGAGGGTGAAACCGTTGGGGGCGGGGGTCAGCTTGCCTTCATCGCTGCAGGTACCAAAGGGTTGTGAAAGCATGGTCAGCGCCCCCGTCTGGGCGACAGCCAACTGGTAGAGCACCGGGCATGCCACTCCGCCACTGTGCAGCTCAAACAAGACCGCCTGCCCGTTGGCCAGCGGCAAACGGTGTGAGAGTTTGATGGCGTCATATTCATCGGTGCGCAGCAGTACCTCACCCCCATGCCGGATCTCGATGTTGTCATCACCATTTTTCACGATGGTAAATGACGTGGTACTTGATGCCGCTGACACAGGTGCAAAGGAGGGCTCGAAGTAACGACTGCCATCTGAATAGGTGAGCATAAAACCGTTCAGGGCAACCGGCTGGCTGACCTTGGGTATGAGCCTTGGCTCATCTTCATCCAGCGGCATCAGCATGATGCGTTCCCCTTTCGAGGTCTCTATCCAAAACTGCATGCTGGCGAAATTCAGGGTGCCCTCAATGTTGGCCGGTACCCGCTTAGTGACCGTTGGCACCGTGAATTGGGGCGCAGCCCAGGTTGGTAAGGCAAACAGCGATAACCATGTGCACCACAGTGCCAGCTTGATTCTTTCTGTCATGTTACTCTCCAGACGACTTATTCAATGGTGTAAGAGGCATTGCCCAGATTGGTAAAGAGGGTGACCTCCCTCAATCGGCACGGTTCGGTCATGACCAGCCGCCAGCTTTCGGTGTAATTGAGCTTGAACGGGAAATGGGTACCACCAAGCTGACCACCGATGTCATTGCGCAGCATCACCCGGCATTTACTCTTGCCGCCATTAATCAGCACTTTCTGAATAGTGACTTGATCGTTGAGCGAGGTGACGACGATCTGAGGCCGCCCAATAGCGGTGTATTCCACTTCCAGAGTAAATTCTGGGCCATCGGCAGATTCAGCATTACAGGCGCTCAGTGATAAGCCACAGGCCAGCAGTAAGGGATAAAGCAGTGTGCGATTCATGATCTCTCCTTAATAAAAATGGCAAAAGGATACCTGACCGACGAGGCGAGCCTGTCGGGCGAACGGGTGTAAACGTAATGGGTTAATGGTGGTGCTGGCTGATAGCCAAATGCCACCAAGGGGATGGGTTGAGGTTAAGTCGTGTCGAACTCCTTTCGATGTTGGGGTAACAATTTCACTGGATTAGATCTAATGGGGTGATCCTCATCGCAAAGGGTCCTTAATGTCAATAAAAGTCCATAGTCAACTATCAGGGTTGACTGGAGGACGTATGACAAACATCAACTCTGAAGCGCTGGCCAAGAGCGTGGGCAAAGCGATTGGACGGCAACGCCAGCAGGCGGGGCTGACTCAGGAGCAAGTGGCAGAGCACTTGAAGATAGGTATGGAAGCCGTCTCCCGGATGGAACGAGGCCTCGTGGTGCCGACCGTCGTGCGGCTCGCAGAGTTGGCTCAGCTGTTTGGCTGTGAGCTTGCAGACTTTCTGCGTGAGACCAGCAACCGCCCCACCGAACAAGGCATTGTGCTCAGCCAACAGTTGGCTAAGCTCGATACAGCGGACAGAGCGCTGGTGCTGGAGGTGGTAGATAAGCTGGTGGCACGATTGGCGCCTTAACAGCTCACAGTGCGCATCTGTGACTGACTGACACCCGATGCCAGGGTCAATAACTTTGGAGACCCCAAGGGCACTTACAAGCAGCTTCACTGCTATATGTGCTTGGTGTCTCCTGATGATATCTATCTGAGCTACTTTTCAATCGCCCCCAGTATTCATTGTCCCGTTGTGAAGTGAGGGAGATGTTACAATGCATCCCCAAAAAGGAGCTGTACTTCATGGTAATCACTGCCGACGCGATCAAGGTTGTTGTTGTCATTGCCCGCTGTGGCAGTTTTGCCGCCGCTTCCCAAGAACTGCACAAGGTACCGAGCGCGCTCAGTTACACTCTTCACAAACTTGAAGACTCTCTCGGTGTCAGTCTGTTCGAACGTCAGGGAAAGCAGTTGGTGCTTACCGAGGCTGGCTACCACTTTATCAAGCGCGGTGAGTTGATCTTGGGAGAGCTTAACAGTCTGGAGGACTCGACTCGCCTGATTGCCATGGGAGTGGAGCCCTCGATCCGCCTCTCTTTTAACAACATCCTTTCGCTGGCGCCGCTCACCCCTTTGCTACATGAATGCGAGCGGCTTTTCCCCCAAACTGAAATTCAGCTCGCCATTGATGTTCACGATGGGGTGTGGGATGCCCTGTTGGGCAAACGTGCCGATATTGCTGTAGGTGCGCCCAACCAGGTGATTGCCAACAGTGAAATAGGTGCGGAACCGATGGGAATGGTGGAGTGGGTCTTTGCCGTAAGCCCGAACCATCCGGTAGCCAAGTTACCCCAGCCCCTTACTGAACGCGCCCTGCGCCGTTATCCGGCGATTTGCATTCGAGATACCTCTGTACAGCTCAAGCCCAAGGAAGCTTGGTTGTTGCGTGGTCAGAAGGCGCTACAAGTACCCGATTTTCACAGCAAGCTCTCGCTTCAGGCTGAAGGGGTCGGTATCGGTTTTGTGCCGCGTCACTTTGGCCAGCCACTGATTGACGACGGTCGTCTTCAGGTGATGACAGTAGAGTCGCCGAAACAGCCGACCCCACTGTTTCTAGCCTGGCAGCGCCAGCATACGCGTCCCTGTTTTAGCTGGTGGTTGCGGCAACTGCGTGATCCAGCCTTACAACAAGGGTTGCTGGGGGCACTCGGCTAGCGCGGTTTGTCCGTAAAAAAGGCCGCATCTGCGGCCTTTTGGTTATACGGATAATCAGTTGGCCCGCTCGTTGGCGATAAGAGCCGGACGGCGGCTTAGGGCTAGATAACCGAGGCTAGCGACCAGAATGGAGTCCAGCGACGGGATCATGGTCAGGGTGATGACGCCGTTGGCGGTCAAGAAGCCAACCAGTGAACCGAGGATCCAGACCACAAATGTGCTCCACTTAATTGCTGGTTCCTGAGCCAGTAGTTGCTCGTCATACCCTTGGCTGCGATAGCGCAGGAAGTCGGCGATGTAGATGCCAGCCACCGGCGGTGTTGCGATACCCAAGAAGAGCAGGAAGGGGATAAACCAGCTCATGATGTCCATGCTGCCCACCACGGTCGCCAAAACGCCAAGCGCGATGGTGATCTGCCATTTCGGTATGCGCTCGAGCAAGGTCGAGACCACCAGCGTGCCCTGAAACATGTTGCCGGCATTACCGGTGACGCAGGCAAAGACTAACAACAGGGCCGCGGGTAGTGCTGCACCGAGTGGTGCCATCGCACCCAACAGGGAGCCTTGCCCCGTGATGTTGCTTGGGGTTGCGCCAGCCCAGAACAGGAGAGGGTAGGCAACCATAAACGTCAGCACTGCGGCGATAAGAGCATGCTTTCGGTTATGCACGAAGCTGCCAAAATCGGGCAAGGTTGCCACTAGGACGATGATGGTACCGACCACACTGGACACCGCGACGCCAGTCTCCATTCCGTTCAAGGCTTCGGTGACAGGCGCGGGCTGGGTATCGAGTACCACGCTCAGGATATAACAGAGCATCAGAGCAATCACTGGCACGGCCAACTGAGCCACCTTGGCAAGCACGGCAAAACCGAAAGCTGTCGATATGGTGAAAATCACGCAGCCAATTGCCACCAGCAGGGGCGCCGGGACAGATACGCCTTGCTGTGCGAACAGATCCTGTACCGTGTGCCCAAACATGTTGGCTGTGACCGAGATCCAGCCAAACAGACTGATTGCCATCAGAATGTTGATGGCAATGGCGCCCTTATTGCCAAACGAGAATTTGACTATGCCATAGGTTGGTAGTCGGGCCTTTTCTCCCACGCTGATGGTGATGGCGGAGAGGATGGCTAGGATAGCTCCCCCCAATGCAACGACGCTGATCAGCTGCCCCTCCAGCAACTGGTTACCCAAGCTGGATGATGAGAGTAGCACCGGGGTCATGGCGATACCCAGCAGGATCATGGTGATATGCAGGCCGGATGCCGTTCCCGGGCTCGTTTCGGTTTTGCGCATGATGCTCTCCCTTGCTTAGTTGATGTGGTGGTGACCTGTGTAATTGCGCCAGCCGCCGGTTTCGGTGATCTCCCGTTCGCCCTCAACTAGCCAAGGTTCAGCCAGTACGCCCAGCACTTCCTGACCGTCCTTGAGGGTGACTTTGCCAATCGAGAGGCCAGCCGGCTCTTTTTGCAGAATGCTGCCAAGCCCTGCGGGCGGTACGGCCCAAAGCTCCAGTGCAATCTCGGCTCCTTCACCAGGGAAGCGGATCATGCCGGGATGGCGATCGCCGATGCTCCAGCAGCGGTAATCCGCGGTGGTGGTTGACTCGGCGACAAACTCGGCATCGACGGCCAGCATGTTGGGATTCAGTTCCAGGCCGCGCATCAGCGTGCCATTGACTGCGAGCAGAACCTTGTTGTCAGACATGAGTACTCCTTAAATAACGTGTTGATGTGTTTCTTGCAGCGGGGCACCCAGCCCCGCTTGTCATCAGTGACCCAGAAAACGGGTTCCGGCTTGGCCAAGCACCGCCTTGCCCATGGAAGGCGGGTTAGTGATAAGCCCCACTCCATCAGGACATCCCTTGAGGTAGCTCAACATGGCTTCAACTTTGGGGCCCATGCTGCCGGCACCGAAGTGGCCGTCGGCCAGCAGTTGTGTTGCCTCTGCAAGGTTCAGGGTCTCGAGCCAGCGCTGCTCCGGTGTGCCGAAATGGATGGCGACCTGCTCGACACCGGTCGGGATTAACAGCATGTCGGCATGCAGCTCGATAGCGAGCAGGGCAGAGGCGCGGTCTTTGTCGATGACCGCTTGGGCGGCCTGCAGGGAACCGTCTTTTTCTCTCACCACAGGAATGCCACCACCGCCACAGGCAATGACAAGCGCATCCTGCTCGAGTAGGGCTCGGATGGTGGGCGTCTCAACGATGCTAAGTGGTGCTGGGGAGGCGACCACTCGTCGCCAGCCACGCCCGGCATCTTCGGCAATCTGCCAGCCCTGCTCTGCGGCTAGCTGTTCGGCGATCGGTTGGCTCATGTGCGCCCCGATGGGTTTGTCGGGATGAGCAAAGGCCGGGTCACAACGATCGATCAGGGTTTGGGTGACCAGCGCGATGACCTTGGTGTGTGCCAGTTCGCGGCGCTGCAGCTCGTTACCGAGGGCGTTTTGGAACATAAAACCAATAGCGCCCTGGGTATCGCCAACGGCGTACTCGAGCGGCACGGTCGGCACTTGCGCACTGGCCAACTCGCTTCGGCGCAGGATAAAGCCCACCTGTGGCCCATTGCCGTGGGTTAACACCACCTGCCAGCCTGCAGCAATCAGGTCCGCTACATGGCGTGCTGTTTCGACTACCGCATCGTATTGCTGGTCGAGTGACACTTCGTCATTGCTTCGGATCAGGGCATTGCCGCCAACAGCAACGACCGCAAGTTTCTTCTTCTGCATGCTTATTCCTCCAGATTGCCGGCGATGGCCGAGAGAGCGCTGATAAAGCAGGCTAGCGGGGCAGTCGTGATCCCCGCGCCAATCTGGCCAACGCCAGCCTGCTTGTGAGCGATACCGGTGTTGATGACAGGCAGGATGTTGCGATCTACAACCTTGCGGGCATCGATACAGGCTGCTGAACCGGCAAAGTTGAGTGCAGGCAGGGTAAACGCTGGATGTTGGGTCAGAGAGATTTGCTGCATCGCCATGCTGTGACCGATGGCATCAGCCGGGGTCCCTCCGACAAACTTGACGATGGCAGGTGAAGCTGCCATGGCGAACCCGCCGATCCCTGCCGTTTCGGTAATGGCGGAATCGCCGAGGTCGGCGGCCGCGTCATCGACGCCGTAGCCGGGGAAGAAGAGGCCGTTTACCGGGTTGGCCGGAGCTTGGAACCAGCGATCGCCAGTGCCGGAGAGGCGGATGCCGAAGTTGACTCCGTTACGGGCCATCACGGTCACCATGGTGCTGTGAGGAACACCGTGCGCCGCATCGAGCATCACTTTGCAGGCGGCCATCGAGAGGTTGAGGAAGAAGTGATCGTTGGCAGCGATGAACTCCAGCACCTCGGGGCCACGCTCAAGTCTGGCAAGGGTCGGAGCAAGCCGCTTGAACAGCAGGCCGCTGGCTGCGGCATTACGGTTATGGCACTCGTCACCCATATGCAAGGCTTGGGCAATAAGAGGCTTGAGTTCAATTTCGCCGCATTGTTCGAGAGCCGCGGCCAAGGTCGGGGCCAGTACGCCCCCCATCCAACGCAGGCGGTTCAGCACCTCATCACTGTTGGCGCCAAAACGCAGGACCTTGCCGAGCCCTTCATTGAAGTTGCAAAACGCACGGTTGCCGTGGGCACGATTCTCTACCACCCAGATAGGCATAGAAGGGCTGATGATGCCGGACATGGGACCGACGGCCTGATAGTGGTGGCAGGGCTCGAGTGCTATATCACCCCGCGCAGCCATGTCCATGGCGCTGTCAACATCCTTAGCCCAGCCTTCGAACACAATGGCTCCTGCGATGGCGCCCTGCATTGGGCCGCACATGTCGCTCCAATCGATTGGAGGACCCGCGTGCAGGATGCGGCGTTTGCCATTCAGGGCTGATATTTCGCGGCTGGCAACGCTCACACCGATCAAGGCGGGTTGGGCTTCGAGGTAGCGTTGCATGGCCTGCTCGTTGGCAGCTTTAATACACGGATCTTCCAGTAGGGTGGCCAGCGTCCAGTTGGCGGCATCATCTCCTTCTGCAACCGGCTGCCAGGCCAGATGCAATACTTGGCCACCAGCGTCGGTCAGATTGTCAGAAAAGCTCTGCAGGCCCAGCCCCAGAACCCGGAGCGGTTGTTGAAACAGGGAGTTGGCGGATTGAATGCTCATCTTGGTTCTCACTTCAGTTGCAGGGCCAGTCGGGCGGCAAGCTGGGCGGCTTGCATGTTGCTTTGGGTGATCAGCACACCCGCCTCGCGCAGACGATCGATCTGCTGTTGGCGCGGTTGGGGATCGAGTTCGGTGCCGCAGACGTGGGCGATGGTGATGAGCTGGCGGCCTGCCTGCCCAACCTTGTGGCGCGCATGCGCCAGCGTGGCGAGTAATTCGCCAGTAGGATCGAGGCTCGCGCCATAGCCCAGTACCACATCAAAGAGCAAGATGGCGGTAGTGGGATCGGCGGCCTCCTGCAACAGACGTGCGTTGCGCAGGGTAGGGTCGATCATGGGGTGAGGGCGGCCTTGGGTGAACTCGTCATCACCCATGTCCACCAAGCTGTGGCCATAACCACGGTCGGGGTCTTGCAGCGCTCTTGCGCCTTTAACCGGCGCGTTGGATTCGCACTCTAGACCGGCAGCGATGAGGGCAAGCTGTGCTTCGTAGCAGAAGGTGCCGCCGGCAAAGATGCCGCGAATATCCCGCTGACCTTGTGCCATGGCACCAAGGGCACTTTGCGCTTTCTCAAGGACCGCATCATCAAGGCAGGCAGAGGTGGGCAGTTTCTCACCACGCAGGGAGGCCACAGCCATATCAGCTGCATGTTGCAGGCTGGTAGCGGGGAGGACGCCTTGTGCTGCCAATGCGGCGCAGTCGGCGCCAAGGAAATGCACCACAACCGGCTTGCCGCACTCACGGGCCAAGGTCAGCACCTGTTGGCTCACGGTTTCTGAGGGCGGTTTGGAGATCAGGACAATAAGGCGGGTGCCGGGATCGGCGGCCAGCATCCGGAGCGCTTGTTGCATGCTCAGGCCACCGATCTCTTCATGCAGGTCGCGCCCGCCGGTGCCGAGCGCCTGGGATACACCTTCGCCCAGATGATGAATGCGGCAGCTCACTTCTTGCAGGCCTGTACCGGACGCGGCTACCAGGCCGATGGAGCCTCGGCGTACCACGTTGGCAAACCCCAGCGGCATGCCATTGACGATGGCGGTGCCGCAATCGGGCCCCATCACCAGCAGGTTTTGCCGAGAGGCAAATTTCTTGATGGCAAGCTCTTGAGCTTCGGGCACGTTGTCGGAAAACAGCATCACGTTCATGCCAAGGTGTAGTGCCTTGAGGGCTTCGGCGGCAGCGTAACGACCGGGTACCGAGATGAGGGCGAGGTTGGCTTCGTTGTCACGTTCCATGCCCATGGCCAGAGAGGTAGCAGGTCGCTGGCCGACCGTGCTAGGAGTGTCATCAACCGCTGCCGGGCGTAGCAGTTCGTCAGCCAGTGCCAGCGCCTGCTCGCCAACGGAATCATCGGCCAACAAGGCGATCAGCAGATCGCTGGGTTTGGCCGCAACAGTGATCGCCATTCCTGCATCGCGCATCCGATCAAGATTAGCCTCGGTCGCCATGGCGACCGAGGCCTGACGCACGCCCTCCAGTCCACTCAGACGGGAGGATACTTGCATCAGCGAGACAGAATCCTTGTAGAGATTTGAATAGATTTTGTAGTGCAACATGTCAGCGTTTCCGTAGTAAACGGGTGCAGAAGGCCCTGACCCGGTCACGGGCCTTCTGTGAGTCAGTAGATGGTGGGGCGATAGGCCCCAGGAGTCAGTCTTTGAGGGCAGCGACCAGTTGTTCTGCGTCGCTAACCCAACCGACGATGGCGCCCTGGGCCTGGATCATCTCGAGGGTGACCCGGTGGAATTCGGGGAAGTAGGACGCGCAGCAATCGGCCGGGATCACCAACTCATAGCCACGGTCGTTGGCTTCACGAGCGGTGGTCTGCACGCAGACCTCTGTGGTAACGCCGCAGATGATGAGGGAGCGAATGCCACGTGCTTGCAAAATCAGGTGCAGGTCTGTGGAGTAAAACGCTCCCTTGCCTGGTTTGTCGATCACCGGTTCACCAGCGATGGGATAGAGCTCGGGGATGATGTCGTGGCCCGCTTCACCTTGCACCAGGATCCGGCCCATGGCGCCTTGCTCCCCGATGAAACGCTTGCCGCCGCGGATCAGCTTGGCCGGCAGACAGTCGGTCAGGTCCGGACGATGACCTTCACGTGTATGGATGACCAACATGCCTTTGGCTCGAGCCGCATCCAGCACCTTGCGGCAGGGTTCGATGGCCCGGCGCACGAGGGAAACATCGTTACCGAGGGCATGACCAAATCCATTCGGTTCGACGAAATCACGCTGCATGTCGATCACGATGAGGGCGGTGGTTGCCGGGTCGAAGATGAAATCGAAGGGCTGTGCACTGATACGCTTGTTCATGGTGTTCTCCTACGAGGTGGATGATTCATGGCCAGTCTATGGAGGGCGTTGAGGGGGCGCGCAGAAAGAAATTGAGCCCAACCAACAAAAGATTTGAGGGATGGTAATTCATGCTGATGGCACAATGGCTAAGAGTCCGGTGATTGCTGGGATTGCACCATATCGGTATCACATAGCTGTCTGTTCAGCAGGTAGTGAAGCAAATCATAGAACTGTGATCCCTCTCGCCAATCCATGTTCAAGGAGCCCCTTTTGTCACAGCGTTCTCTCTCGGTCATTCGTGGTTGCGAGCGTGTCCTGGCGATGCCAAAGCAGGATGTGTTGATTGTTCACTCTCGTTTTCAGCGAAGCTGCAATTTTATATCGGCCCAAGGTGAATGGCTGACTTTGGTGATAAATGGCGTGGCTTTGCCCCCTGCGGGGATGGAACTGGCGACAGGATTGTTACCTGATGACATGCAACCGGGGAGTCGCTGGCTTTGGCACGAGAATACACTGGTGGGGCCTCACTGTAAGATCCGGTTTGTCGATTGTCAGTGGCAGTCGACCCGCCTCACCGCAGGTCAGGGGCTCATGCCATGCCTGTTACCTTCGCTGGATCACTTCTTGTCATTTGCCCCTCCTGTTGGTGGTTTCTGGTCCCAATGGCATGGGGAAGATCATGACTATCTGCTTCTACCATTAACTGCCCTGCAAAATTGGTTGGGTGGCGCCAAGGTGGAGCTGGGTCCTGTTCTCACCCCTTTGCTTGGTTATGGGCATGGCCTGACGCCCTCTGGTGATGACTTTCTGCTTGGGATTCTGTTTGCTTTGGAGTGGACTGCATTTCAAGGTAGGGATGAGTTTATTGCTGCTTTGTTACCCCTGCTAACACGTACAACGGAGATCAGTGCAGTGATGCTTAAAATGGGGGGAGCAGGCCATTATGGCGAGCGTTTACTGCAGTTGGTGACAGCCCGAGAACAAGATGTTGTCAGCGCAATTAAGAATATTGCGGATTATGGACACTCGTCAGGGCATGACATGTTATGTGGGATTAGATTTACACTGGCAACGTTTGAAAAACAATGAGCGTAGCCCATGGGCAGTCTCGTTCAGTACCTCGAGCTGCGCGGTATGGATCGTTAATCCGCCCAAGAGTACTGATGGCCACCATTTTTCATCGGCCAGAGCACCTCAAAGGCGCTACGTTGCATCAGCGAAACTCCTTTCATCTACATAACTTACGAAAATTCGTAATCCAGCACATCTTTTTAAGTTAGATGAACGAAACAAATAAAAAGGGCTGATCGAGTAGACCGGCCCTTACCAAAGTGTTGTGTTTTTGATATCAGCAGCCAGTAAGCATAGATTGCCTGACAATATGCTATAGGCCGAAGGTCTCCTGTAACGCCTGCATGTCTTGGGAGCTGACCCCTTCCGGCTCGAAACCGCTGGCGAGACACATCAGGTGCAACTTGGCTCCTTTGTTCGCCACATCAACAAAGTCAAAGGCCATCAGCGCATCCGTGCCGGTGGCCACGGCGCCATGTTTTTCCCAGATAGCCACATCGTGTTGGCGCAGGGCAGCCGTGGTGCCATCCGCCATGGTCTGGCTGCCGGGCATGCAGTAGGGCACCACACCTATGCCGCGTGGCACGAAGGCCCGCACCTCGGGCAACATCTTCCAGCAGGCGTGGGTGTAAGCGGCGCTGTCGCGGGCATAACGGGGATGGTGAGAGAGCGCAATCAGCTCGAGCGGATGTGTGTGCACCACGCAGCGATCGGCTTCTCCCCGGCGCTGCTTGTCCATGACGATTTCCACGTGGGAGATGAATTCGCTGGTGGGCTGGTAGTCGTGCAAGCCACGGCCTCCCCACAGGATATGGTAACCCCGGGCCTCGTCATCGATCCGCAGGACGCAGCCCGCGAGCTCCGGGCTGCGCAGCTCGCGTATGCGTTCCCCCGTGCCCTTGACGAAGAAGACATGACCGGCGCTGTCGGCCGGGAAGGCGCCCTCCCCCCCAACCATGGACAGGGGGCAGTGGGGATATTGGCTCAGGTCGGCGGGCGCCTGCCCAAAGATGTCGGTGAGATCGACGGAGATGTTGCCGCCGTTGCGCTCGGCCCACTCTCGTTGCCACAAATAGGCGGATACCTCGACGACCTTCTCGATTTCAGCCCGCACGGCTGCGTTGAATTCAATCTGCTGCATCATTTCCTCTACCTTGCGTTGAAGAGCCATTGTGAGTAGGCCCACTGTAACCAGTGGTGCTGCGTCGAGCCTCAATGGGGGCGCCAAGCCACGAGTGGAGTTGGCCGGATTTTCAAGAAGTGCACAAAGGGGTGGAGGGATGGATGTCAATCGGAGTATTCAGGCTGCTGAAAACAAAGAGGCCGCCCGGGGGCGGCCGCTTGTCGTGTCGGGTTCAGGGTCAGAACGCGGCTTGATAGAGGGCCAGCAGCTCTGCCTTGCTGGCCACCCGGGGGGCACAGCCGGAACAGGGATCGACGGCGGCGGCATCGACCCAGCCGGCGAGATCCCCAAGCTGTATACCTAGTTCATGCAGGCCCCCAGGAATGCCCACCCGGGCGGAGAGTGCGCGAATGGCCTGGATGGCGGCAGCGGCGGCACCAGCCTTGCTCATGGCGCTGGTATCCACCCCCATGGCGGCGGCTATGTCGGCGAAGCGATCCTCCCTGACGGCCAGATTGAACTCGCAGACCACCGGCAGCAGGATGGCGTTGCACACGCCGTGCGGCAGGTTGTGGGTGGCGCCGGGCTGATGAGCGAGAGAGTGCACGTAGCCAAGCCCTGCGCTGTTGAACGCCATGCCGGCTAGAAACTGGCCGTGGGCCATCATCTCGCGAGCGGTCAGATCCTGGCCGTTCGCTACCGCTAACGGCAGATATTCTGCAATCACCCGGATGGCGGCGAGGGCCGAGTGATCGGTCAGCACATGAGCACCGATGGAGACATAAGCTTCAATGGCGTGGGTCAGGGCATCCATGCCGGTGGCGGCGGTAACGGCCGGGGGCAGCCCCACCATCAGGGTGGGATCGTTGACTGCCACAGTCGGGATCAGTGCCGGGTCTATGATGACCATCTTGACTTTGCGCCGGGTGTCGGTGATCACCAGCATTGCTGGTCACTTCGGCGGCCGTACCCGAGGTGGTGCTGATGCAGGCCATGAAGGGGCCCGTGTGGATGACCTTGCCGATACCTTCGAAGTCATGGATCTGTTTGCCCGGGTTGGCAACCAGAGCGCGCACCGCCTTGGCGGTATCCATGGCGCTGCCGCCGCCAAAGCCGATGAGGGCATCGCACTGCCCGGCTTGCCAGCTTGCCAGTGCCGCACTGGCCACCTTATCGGTCGGGTTGGGCTCTACGCCGTCATAGACCTGTGGGGTGAAGCCCTGATCCCGCAGCGCCCCGAGCAGACCGTCCAGCAGGCCGAACGAGATCAGGGCCCGCTCGGTCACGAGCAGCGGACGACGGGCGGGCTGGTTGCACATCAATTGCACCAGATCGTGGATAGCTCCACTGCCGGACAGGCTGAGCTGGGGTAGACATAATGCAAAAGCCATCAGATATCCCTCTTCTTTAGATGAAATTAAGGGGATGTTAAGCTTGTTGTGGCGGAAGGCCTTTAACCTTTGGCCAGTGATGAAAATATAGTGGCCAAGAAATGAAGTTTATTTATGACGTTTTCTATATTGCAGTGGTGTCAGTTCAAAGGTATGGTGAAATTTGCTCGAAAAATAATTCCCATCATTGAATCCACTCTCAAAGGCAATATCGGTAACCGATTTGTTGGTATGACTGAGCAACCAAGAAGCATGGCAGAGTCGTACTCGTCCGAGATAATTGTTGGGGGTCAAGCCAGTATGTTCCTGTATTTTTCGGTTCAGGGTGCGCAGTGGAATGGAAAAACGTTCAGATAGTTCGCTCCAGTCGATCTCTTCCTGATAGTTTTCATCGAGATAATTAATGAGGGCCAATAGCCTTTCCTGATCTCCTTCCCCCTTGCCGCCCGCTTCCCCTCCTTGCTGATGGGTACGCCAGAGCAGCACGGCCAACTGGGAAAACAGTGCTTCGATCATCACCGGAGAACAGGCATCTCGCCGGCTGTTTTCTGCCGCTATCTGGTTTAGCAGCAGCTCGCTCTGTGGTTGCAGGGAAGGGGGTAGTTGCAGTCCGCCACTGGCAGGATGGCAGCTGGTTTGCAGCAGGGTTTGCAACCCGTCTGCGAAGTGGAATCCCTCCGGCCTGAACAGCACGTTGGTCAGGCAAAGATCCTTCATCTGATCGAACATGTGGGCATCGTCTTCGCGCAGGTAGAAGACACTGCCGCGGCGGATATGCACGGCGCTGCCGTCCGTAATGTGGATGGCACAGCCAGACTTGATCAGCACGAGTTCATGAAACGAATGACAGTGCTCCGGAAAGGGTTCCTGCGGAGCGCGTGGCAATACGTTGATGACCTTGTTGTGGTCAAAAAAATCGGTCTGCTGCAGGCGAAACATGGTCGCTCTCTTCATGAGGTAATAATCAGTGAATATGCGCAGGAGCCGGCTCCGGTCAATCAAATAACACGGGTTTCGTGAGGGTTTTCACAGTTACCTCGCATTTATTTATTAACGAGTCTCGATTGTTTCCTTTTACGCTGTGGAATTATTTGACCTCACTCACACAATTGTCATCCAGTCTCTATTTCTCGATTTTTATGCCAGTTGAATATATTTATTTGGCCACAACAGAAAGGTTGCCAACCATCAGGGAACCTAGAGTAACGACATCGAAATTTATGGAGTCGGTTCGATGTCAGTCAATATTGCGGCAGTGGATTTAGGTGCCTCCAGCGGGCGGGTAATATGGGCCAGCTATGATCCGGTCAATGAACATATCACCATGCAGGAGATGCATCGTTTTACCAATGGCATGGTGCATAACAATGGGCATGATTGCTGGGAACCGGAGCGGCTCTTTTCCAATATATTGCTCGGACTGGAAAAAATCGATGCCGCCGGCATTGCGCTCGATGCGGTGGGTATCGACTCCTGGGGGGTCGATTTTGTCCTACTGGATGCGGCGGGCCAGATGCTCGGTGACGCTGTGGCCTATCGCGATGCCCGTACCGACGGTGTGCCGGAGCGAGTCTGGCAGCAACTGTCCCTCGATGAGATCTATCGTCGCAGCGGTATCCAGTTCCTCAAGTTCAACAGCCTCTATCAGATCCGGGCCCTGCTCGATGAAAAACCGGCCTGGCTGGACAAGGTCATCCGCCTGCTGCTGATCCCCGATTACCTGCACTATCGGCTGACCGGCCAGTTCAGCTGTGAATTTACCAATGCCTCCACCAGTCAGCTGGTCAATGCCCGTAGCAGAGATTGGGATCCCGAACTGATCGCGTTGATCGGTGAAGGGGGCAAGTGGCTGCAGCCGATAGCCGCCCCCGGCACCCGGCTGGGTCACTGGATCAGCCCCTCCGGCCGCCAGGTCAGCGTCATCTTGCCTGCAACCCACGACACCGGCTCGGCCATAGTCGCCACCCCGCTGAGCGGACGCGGCGCTGCCTATATCAGCTCCGGCACCTGGTCGCTGGTCGGGGTCGAGCGCAATGCCCCGCTGACCGATGCGGCCGCCCAGGCAGCTAACCTCACCAATGAAGGGGGGGTAGAAGGTACCTGGCGTCTGCTCAAGAACGTCATGGGGTTGTGGTTGGTGCAGGGGCTGCAGGCGCTGTGGCCGCAGTTGGGCTTCGCAGATCTGGTGGCGCAGGCGGAACAGGCCGAGCCCTTTGCTTACCTCATCCACCCCAACGACGAACGTTTTCTCAATCCCGCCTGCATGCGCAGCGCCATCCAGCACTTCTGTCAGGAGACGGGGCAAGGCACGCCGCAGAGCCCGGGCGAACTGGTGCGCTGCGTGCTGGACAGCTTGGCACTGTGCTACGACCAGGTGCTCAGGGAGCTGGAGAGCGTCACCGGCGAGCCCATCACCAGGTTGCATATCGTAGGCGGCGGCTCCCAGAACCGGTTGCTCAACCAGCTTTGCGCAGACATCTGCCAATGCACAGTGCTCACCGGGCCTGTGGAGGCCTCGGCGCTCGGCAACATCGGCTGGCAGCTCAAGGGGTTGGGCCTTTTACAGGATCTGGCGGACGTACGACGCCTGATCCGCCACAACACCCGCATCGACACCCTGCATCCACATGAGGTCCCGCAGCTGGACCATTATCGGACGCGCTTTGCCGCGCTTTGCACGCACACCCCTTCAGACACGTTAATCGAGGAAGTTGTATGAACCCGAATATTGAAACAGCCTTTGCCCTAGCCAAACAGCAATATGCCGCCCTCGGCATCGATGTGGATCAGGCGTTGACTACCTTGGCCACAATTCCCGTCTCCATGCACTGCTGGCAAGGGGACGATGTCGGTGGCTTCGAAGCGGATGCCGGCGCCCTGACCGGCGGCATTCAGGCGACCGGCAACTATCCGGGCAAGGCGCGCGATGCCATCGAGCTGCGTCGCGACCTGGATCTGGCGATGTCACTGATCCCGGGGGCCAAGCGGCTCAACCTGCACGCAATCTATCTGGAGGCGGAGAGCCCGGTTGCGCGGGACAAGATTGAACCCAAGCACTTCGCCAACTGGGTGCGCTGGGCCAAGGAGAGAGGCGTGGGTCTGGACTTCAACCCCAGCTGTTTCTCCCATCCGCTGAGCGCCGATGGCATGACGCTGTCACATCCGGACCCCGAAATCCGCCGCTTCTGGATCGATCACTGCAAGGCGAGCCGTCGTATCTCGGCCTCTTTTGGTCAGGCGCTGGGTACGCCGTCCGTGATGAACATCTGGATCCCGGACGGCATGAAGGATCTGCCCGCCGACCGGCTTGGGCCGCGTCAACGGCTGATGGCGGCACTGGATGAAGTGCTGGCCGAGCGGATCGACGAGGCGCACCACATCGATGCCGTGGAGAGCAAGTTGTTCGGCATAGGCGCAGAGTCCTACACAGTCGGGTCGAACGAGTTCTACTTGGGTTATGCCAGCTCCCGTGACATAGCCCTGTGTCTGGATGCCGGCCACTTTCACCCCACCGAGGTCATCAGCGACAAGATCAGCGCAGTCTCCCTGTTTGTCCGGCACCTGCTGCTGCACGTCAGCCGCCCGGTGCGCTGGGACAGCGACCACGTGGTGCTGCTGGATGACGAAACCCAGGCCATCGCCAATGAAATCATCCGCAATGAGTTGCTGGAACGGGTGCATATCGGTCTCGACTTCTTCGATGCCTCCATCAACCGCATCGCGGCCTGGGTTATCGGTACCCGCAACATGAAGAAGGCGCTGTTGCGTGCTCTGCTCGAGCCCATTGAGATGCTGCGTCAGGCCGAATGCGAGGGGGATTACTCGACCCGGCTGGCCCTGATGGAGGAGACCCGCAGCCTGCCGTGGCAAGCCGTCTGGGACTACGCCTGCGCCCGTGAAGGGGTTGCAGTGGGCGTCGACTGGCTCGACGCCGTTAAGGAGTACGAGGCGCAGGAGCTGCTCACTCGTCGCTGAGTTCACCCTCTGCTGGCGCTCGCCATGTGTGGCGGGCGTCAGAAAAACAACAAAAACAGCGCGGTTGTCATCAAGGACGCTTCCCCCAATCGGGAAGCAAAAACACAATCAAACCTCAAAAAGGAACATCTCATGTCTGCAATCGTATCGGGAATCGGTTGGCATCTGGTTGGCGCTGCCTCGGCGGCCTCCTTCTACGCTCCCCTCAGCAAGGTCCGGCGCTGGTCGTGGGAAACCACCTGGGCTTTCGCTGGCCTATTTTCATGGGTCTTGTTGCCCTGGCTGGTCACCTCCACACTGATCGATGATTTCAGCGCCTTCTACAGCGTGGTGGATAGCAAGGCATTCTGGGGCATGTTTCTGTTTGGTGCCATGTGGGGGATAGGTAACGTCAACTATGGCTTGACCATGCGTTATCTAGGGATGTCTCTGGGCATCGGAATCGCCATCGGCGTGACGCTGGTTGTGGGCACCCTGATGCCCCCAATATTGCGCGGGGAATTAGGTCACCTACTGACCACGGCCAGTGGCCAGATCACCCTGCTTGGCGTATTTGTCGCATTGATCGGTATAGGCATAGTCACCTGGGCTGGGCATCAAAAAGAAATTGCCTTGGGCACAACTACCCAAGAATTCAACCTGAAGAAAGGGTTGTTGCTGGCGGTGATGTGCGGAATTTTTTCCTCGGGATTTGCCTTCGGTCTGGAAGCTGCGGCTCCCATTCGGCAAGCATCGCTGGCTCTGGGTATCAACCCGCTCTACGCCATTTTGCCGAGCTACGGCATCATCATGGGCGGTGGGGCCATCGTCAACATGGCCTACTGCTTCATCCGGCTGGCAACTCGCCCCGAACTATCACTGCGAAATGATCTGGCCCAGCCAGCGCGGAGTTTGCTGCTCAATGGCTTGCTGGCCGCGGCCGGTGGCATCATGTGGTATCTGCAGTTCTTCTTTTATGCCTGGGGCGAAGCCAGCATTCCCGAACACCTCTCCTTCGTGAACTGGATGTTGCACATGAGCGGTTATGTGTTGTGTGGCGGTATCGTGGGACTGTTGATGGCGGAATGGAAAGGGGTTGGTACTCGTCCGGTGCGGATTCTCTGCATCGGCATGCTTGTGATAGTCGGTGCCGCCAATCTGGTCGGCATGGGCATGGCATAAGGAGTGACAAGATGATCCGCAAGGCATTCCTGATGTCGGTGCACCCAGGCTGCGAGGTGGAATACCGTCGTCGTCACGATGAACTCTGGCCCGAGCTGGCCGCAACCCTGAAGGCGCACGGGGCCAGCAACTACAGCATCTTTCTCCACCCAGAGAGCTGTCAGCTGTTTGGTTACGTCGAGATTGAAGATGAGGGACGCTGGCGCGAGGTGGCCAGCACGGCCATCTGCCAGCAGTGGTGGGCTTACATGCAGGAGATAATGCCAACGCATCCTGACAACAGCCCGATCAGTACAGAACTGACATCACTCTTCTATCTCTCCTGATACAGGCTGTTTGTCTGAAGCAATAATAAACAATGGGTGGGCATAATCATTATGCCCACCCATTGTTTAGGCTAGGTGTATTTTGGGTGCCCTTGGTCTGCCAAGGCGAGGTTGGGACGATGGTGTCTCCATACGCCCGAAGGTCCGACGACCGGCTGGCAATATCGCCAATATTTGCGTATCCAGCTTGGTCAGATAACTCAGCGCATTAATCAGGTTTATGCGCTTGGTTGTATCGCTGTAGTGAACCATCCCAATGCCATCAGTGCCCCATCGTTGATATTCCTCCCGCCTGACTTGGCAGTTGAAATAGCTCCCGTTATTGTCGGACATATCTTTCCATACCTCTCCCAGCGCTATACCCAGCGAGATATCTCGCTGGTGTACAGCCCCATTAAAAATGAACGTAATGTGGGTATGAAAACGTCTATCAACACCGAACTCCAGTTTCCAGATATAGCCTAACAGAGCGGGATATTTGTTCTGTACTCGACGAAGGTAACAATTCCGATCTTCCGTTACGAGGTCTAACGTGAGCTGGTCGTAGTAGGCTTTACGATAGCTGATATCAAATCGGATGACTAATAGTCTGGCATGTTGGTCGAATAGGCTATTAACATACGTCGCTATACTGCGCTGATTGCGGCTCTCAACGCGTTTGAGGTCATTGATGCGCTTACGGTGCGCCTTACTCTTGAACTCTCTTAGAAACGCATACAGCGCGTTATTAATATCCCTGGCTAATTCGTCACCGACATCACTATCAAGATATCGCTCATGGATGAGGTGCAATCCATAAACCTCTCGCATATACGTTAGGAATAGCGCTACCGTTGGATGCGCTGACGATACCTCCTCATGACAATAAAAATAATCACACACTGTATCCAACGCATTAAACAGTTGGGTTGATAGCCTACGGTCAATGCAAGTGATGCGTGACTTACCAGGGGCTGAATTAACAGCCCTGACAATAGGAAGCGTTGTATTTTGGAGCTGGTCTGTTATGGATAGGATATCTAATAGTCTGACTGAATTAAACATGGTGGCCTCGCTTAGGCAGGAGTAACCCTACGCTGTGTTATAGACACACGCGTATATAGGGGCGATTGGTGGAGTGGTATTGGCTAACTATGCTGGTGGTAGCATGACCACCACATGGGAGTGGTGTAATGGTACGCGATAGTGGTAATGGTTATTGGTTGTATATGGGTGGCTGTACATAGCGTAGGAATGGTATTGAATAGAAGTGATATTAAATAATAAATATACCTAAACGTGATACGCCTGCCTCACCTACGAAAATACCAAAAAACATATATAAGAAGGAATGGCTATTTCCCTAACCCATTATCCTATCAAGGCATGATTTATAACACTGGAAGTTATGGAGCTCACTAGGGATGGAAAAGTACATTCAAGACTGGCTTCGACGAATAAGCCAGCTATCAACATCGTGCTCAAACCAACCAATAGAGGACTGACCTATCTTGAAGGGTTTGGGGAATGTCTCGTCATAACGAGGAGACTTGGGATTAAGCCAGTCATAGATAGTAGACCTGGCCATGCCAATCTTGTTGGTCAGGTCCTTGATGCGCAGGACTTTGATGGTGTTGTTCATGGTGTACTCCTGATGATGTAGTGGGTTGCTTCATCAGAAGAGCGGGCCAGTTAAAAAAAAGAACTTTGCTCACCCCTTCCTTAGGGTTAAAGAAGAGGGGGAGAGTTATAAGTGCTTGAAGCCAATCACAGCAAGGGTGAAACTGGAAAAAGTTAACTATCTTGGGAGGGGGAGATTAGTGAAATCGAAACGATATAACATTACGGTGCGGTATTCTGTTTATGGTAACGACTTAAAAAATTTATCGTCAGCATTTAAGTATCGTGAAATAGAGTTACAGGATTACCCTACAGAAGAGACTGGCAAAGAAATCTCAATCGGCAGACGAGCTTTCTTTCTTAAAAAGAAAAGTCGTCAGATCCTTACTGATGACATTGATTACTTCAAACAGATTTATGTCATTGTTGCATACATTAATAGACATTATAAAAATAAAAACTGCCTAATTTTCAGCTCAGGCTATCGAAAAAGCAATATTGATAGCATTCATTGTCGCTCATCAATTCAGGATGCATTAAAATCACAGGAAATATTTTTAAGAAGGGTAGTTGAACTCTGTAATGATGCTATCGATATAAAACATGAGCTACCAGGGTTTGACCTACATCCCGCTATAGAAAGTATATACGATTTTTTTGAGGCAAGGGTTAAGAGGCGAGTATATCTGAACGCTTTGAATGTTTTACCTGAAAAGCAAAAAATGGTTTTACTAGGAATGCTAAGAGCAGTCTTTCAGAGTGAAGAATATAAGCATCAAGTAAAGAATAGAAAAGCAGCTATAGCTAAAGGCATAAATTCTGTTTCTTCTATGTTTTCTCACTATAAGGTTGGAGATGAAATTACCATTACACGTTTTTGCTTGGGATTTCATCAGGTTTATAGCGCAGAGAGAGAGGCGAGAAGTCCACAAGATGAAGAGCTCAGTAATGAACACGACAAACGGGAAAATAAACAACTTAATATATTGATGAGTGCCAAAAGTAAGTTGTTTTCAGCTGGGCGCAAAAAAATTTATTTGATAGCGTAGCCGACTATATTTGGAAGGTAGATAAGTCGAGAAATAGAGGCTATTACTTGCATGTTATAATTTTTGTGAGAGGAAATAAAAAGCAAGCATTAAAAGTGAAATCAGCTTTTGCTATGGAATGGAAAAAATTGTGGGCAAGCGTATGGGATTGTTATTTCATACGTATGGCATTGAGAGATATTTTGATACTCACAGCTTAGAGAATGGTATGGCACAGCGAAAGGATGAACTCAAGGCATACCTTGACGATATTACGAAACTATTTTATCAGGATGTATTAGCTCGTGTAGCTTGTGGTAAAAGAGGTTTTGGTCGTAGTCTGGAGAGGCCTAGGAGTCGAGGGAAACTAATCACCACTAATAGCTTCAAGAGCAGATCTAGCATACTAAAAATTGGTGACTGATTGTATGGTGAATCATAAAGCCTGTAAATAACTCTGTGTAACTGCTCACTCTATTGCAGGTGACCGTTCAGGCGATCACTGAACTCGATAATAAAACTATTCAGGGCAAGCTTCCAATTCTGGATCGGCATAGTCCATTTTTGGAGGCCCGCTGTATCGCGATAACGACACTTTTAGCGCTGAGTCATCGGTCGGGATTTAGTTGACCACTATAGTTTCTGAAGTTTTTTTCCGTGAGTGGATCAACGCTGATGTGCTGTTCAATCGGAAATCTTTACCAGAGTGATTCAATATTTGAGCGGTGGTGACATAGAAATATCCCAAGGTGAAGTAGCATACTGATGAGATTTGAGGCTTTTTGTTAATGGATATTTTTTGAACTAAAAATACATTATGGGTACAGGGACACTCATGGAGTGATATCGCAGCAAACCTGAACTCAAACTGTATTATGAATAGCTTTAATTGTGATGATTGTCACATTTTTGAATGCTAGTTAAATAAGTATGCTTGATGTGGTGGGTCTCAACTTGGTCTATTTTTATTGTTTTTATAGCTCACATGAAGAGAAATATTATATATATCAGGCTGATACCATAAATGGGGATTTAAATTAATTAAATTTATTATTTATTTATTACGATTTTAAAACTTAATATATAGATCTCAAATGCAGCCCCTCATATATAGTCCTGCCGCTAAAGATATACTCAAGGGTCTATTTATGAGTTTCACACCAAGTAAAGTCCATCAACGCGTCTGGACTTATCTCTTTTTAGGACAGCAGGCATTATTTCCTGTGGCTTATGCGGCTGGGCAACTCTCCATGCACGCAGCCGAGCAACCTGAACTTATCCGCTATCAGATCGCAAAGGGAGATACGCTTGGTTCTGTCTCACGTCAGTTTGGCACAACCCCTCACCAACTGCTGGTATTAAATGGCAACTTGACACTAAACGGCCCTCATTTGCCGGTAGGTGACATTATCAATTTACCGCGACCATCCGTTTTACCTGCGCTGTCAGGCGCCAATCCACTGCATTTGACGGCGCCTACGCCAACCCCTGTCGATGTCGAGCAGAAGGTTGCCGAGCAGGCTGCCCGCTTGGGACAGCTGTTTTCGCCTGCCGAGTCAGATATGTCGGTAGATCAGGAAAACCACAGTGAATTGGTTAAGGGGTTTAAACGAAGTCTGCGGCATCTACCGCCTTCCGCGCAGAGCGTTACACAGGATGCGACTGCACCGCATCATGGGCCAGAACAAGAGAAGCAGTATTGGCGTCAACAACTGGTCACCCATTTTGAAGAGGAGGCCAATGCCTATGCATCATCCTTGCTGGGGGCGGTGGGTACAGCCAGAACCCGGGTGACGCTGGATGACGATTTCAATATGGTCACTGCCGAGGCTGATCTCTTGTTGCCGCTTGCGGAAGAGCAGCAGACCCTGCTGTTTACCCAGTTTGGTCTACGCCGAAATGGGCAGGCGCGCACCATTGCCAATCTGGGTGTGGGCCAGCGTCATTTCCTCGACCGCTGGATGCTGGGTTACAACCTGTTTGCTGATTATGACCTGACCAATCGGCACTGGCGTGCGGGAGTCGGGGCTGAGGCGTGGCGTGACTATCTCAAGTGGGGCGCCAACTTTTATACCCCGCTGAGCAGTTGGCGTGACTCCCAACGGTTTGAGGGGATGGAAGAGCGCGCAGCCCGCGGCATGGATGTGCGTCTTGAGGCCTTTCTGCCGGCCTATCCGCAATGGAGTGCATCGCTCACTGCCGAGCAGTATTTGGGGGAGCGGGTTGACTTGCTGGGCGCAGATCAGCTTGAGCGCGATCCGCATGCCATCACTGCCGGTCTGCACTATAACCCCTTCCCGTTACTCAAGATGGATGTCGAGCAAGTTGAAGCGAGCGGCAGGCAACATGACACCCGCTTTACGCTGGGGCTGGAGTGGAAGCTGGGGGCAACGCTCTCGGAAATGCTGAATCCGTCCCGTGTCGACAAGTCGCTGGCGGGTATGCGCCACGATCTGGTTGAGCGTAACAATGACATGGTACTTGAGTATCGCGACAAG
Source organism: uncultured Pseudomonas sp. (assembly GCA_964543555.1). Classification (GTDB taxonomy): domain Bacteria; phylum Pseudomonadota; class Gammaproteobacteria; order Pseudomonadales; family Pseudomonadaceae; genus Aquipseudomonas. The sequence goes on along the minus strand of CAZIZA010000007.1, from coordinate 13,256 downwards.
GTACTCCTCAAGGCCTCTCTCAACGACCAATATTCTGCGGGAGAGGGGCAAGCCCTGACCTTGACGCTCAACATTCAGCATTCCCGCCAGATAGCCTCCATCCAGTGGTTTGGCGAGATCCTGGGGCTCAGTGGACTTGGCCCTGCCGATACGGTTGGGCAGGACAAACGTTCCCTCACACTTCCAACCTTACCCATCTATCGCATTGGTCAATCCAATCAATATCCGATCGTTGCCATCGTCACCGACATTGATGGCCATGAAGCCATTGCGGAAGGGGTTGTTGCCGTTTCGGAAGACTCAGGGCTGCAACCAGCTATCCAGTTGGCAGAACACTTTGTTCAACTTCGCCCCGGTGCTCACTACCAAGTTGATTGGGGGGTTGTTGACCCCCGTCAGAAGCCCTCCAAAGCACGCAATGCGATCCCGATTGAGAGTATTGAGGGGGATGTTGAAGCGGACCGCGATGGTTATCAGTACCGCTATCGCCTGACATTTCAGGGGCCTGCACAAGTACTGAGGGGGCGTGAGCTGGTTGCTCCCGGGCAACCCAACCCCGGCACTCGTTATCGCCTGGATGTCGAGGTCACCTTCCCCAGTGGCCATGTGGCGAATGACAGCATGGAGTTTGAGTTTATTGATGACGCAAAGGTGCCGGGGGCCCCGACGTTGACCGCGACCGACAGCAATGGTGACGACAAGCCGGAAGTCAGTGGCAAGGCAGAGCCGGAGAGCACGGTGACCATTACCTGGCCGGATGGCTCGACCAGCACAACGACCGCGGACGTGGATGGCAACTACAGCCTGGAAGCCCCGACGGTGCAGGGGAGTGGCACCATTACCGCCACGGCTACCGACAAGAACGGCAATACGGGGCCGGCTACCAGCGTGAACTACACCGACTCAACGGCGCCGGGGGCCCCGACGTTGGCTGCGACAGATCGCAACAGCGACAACAAGCCGGAGGTCAGTGGCAAGGCAGAGCCGGAGAGCACGGTGACCATTACCTGGCCGGATGGCACGACCAGCACCACGACCGCGGACGTGGATGGCAACTACACCCTGGAAGCTCCGACGGTGCAGGGGAGTGGCACCATTACCGCCACGGCTACCGACAAGAGCGGCAACACGGGGCCGGCTAGCAGTGTGAATTACCTCACGAGCTTGATGGGAGTGACGATTACCGGGCTGGTTAACGGCTTCCCTCAGGTGGGCTCTGTACTGACGGCCGTGCCTGACTGCGGCTCGAGCGCGTGCCGTGCAGGACTGACCTGGCAGTGGCAGGTCGAGGAGGGGGTCGGTACTGGACGTTTTGTGGATATCGCTGGGGCGACCAGCGTGACCTATTTACCCGTGCGAGAGGATCAGAAGAAACGGGTGCGCGTCATTGTTGCGGCGCTGTGAGCATCCGGAGTGGCGTTTATCGACGCCATGTAAGTCATTTTTTGTAGCCAAAAGGAAGAGAGCAAGTGATGAGAAAGCAAAAAATCGCGGGATCGATCGCAATGGTAATGTGGGGGGTAGCCAGTGGCGCCAGCGCGCTGACATCGGCTCCAACCGATACTGTGAAGGGGCGACCCCCAACGTTGACTGGAGTGTCATTCAACTATGTCGATGTCAACAACAACGGTCGAGTGGATGTAGGTGACAGCCTCAAAATTGAAGAACAAGGTTTTGATGATCCGGATATGGATGCTCAAGCACCGAGTGAGTACAAGTGGTATCGCGATGGCATTGATATGGGGGTAACCGGTGATAGTTATACCCTGACTTTGGCAGATCTTGGTACCCAAATCACAGCAGGAGTGATACCGCAAACCGATGCAACCACGACAGACCCTTATCAGGGGAATGAAGTTGCGGCGGCGGGGGGCTCTCCTGATGGCGATGGTTCTGTTGATGTGGTTGATCCCAATGAGGTGGATGCCGTCGAGATCGTCATTGCGGCCACTGACGCTGCGCTTGGTGGCAATCCGATTGTCTCGACCGAACTCAGGGCCAAGGTCACTACCAGTGCCGGTGGGGTTGGGGTGGCGAGTGATTACAACTACACATGGCAAATTGAGGATGGTGCAGGTGGCAACTACATCAACATTCCTGGGGCTGTCAGTGAAACCTACACCCCAAGCAAGGATGATCAGAAGCGCAAGCTGCGGGTTGATGTCACCAAGAAGTAAAGCCATCACCAGCCCCGGCTGGATGGGCATGATTTTCGGACCATCGCCCGCAGCAAGAGGTTGATGGTTATCGGATGGATAACGGGTTGTCCTGCCTTGCCAGGGAAGGTGAGGTGGGCACATCAATCAGTAATACAGGGCGCCCGCGGGCGCCCACCATTTTAATCAGCTTGGCCTGTAAAAATGGCGAGGCTGGCTAGTTACAGCAGGTGATGGTGCTGTCGTAAACCGGAGAGTGTTTGAATGAAGGTGATATCTCGTTATTTGTCATATCTGGCACTGTGGCTGGTGCTGGGGCAAACGACAGGAGCAATGGCCGAAAGTGCCAACACCCTGTCGGTGCAGGGGCGTGCGCCAGTGGCATCTGGCGTGACACTGACTGGCCCGGCGGCGCCCTTGGTGGGGGATACCCTGCTGGGAACATATACCTTTAATGACCAGGATACTGATGAGGAACAGGGCAGTGTATTGCGCTGGCTGAATAATAGTGACATCGAACTCGCCAGAGGTGATCGCTATCTGTTGACCGATGCCGAGCGTGGCAAACAGCTTCGCTTTGCGGTCATCCCGGCCACCAATCCGGCGGTGACCGATCCGTCCGAGGGGGTCGAGACAAGCAGTTCGCTCTCTGCGGTGGTGCAGGGGCGGCCAGACCCCGCCAAATCCACCTTCAGTGTCGACAAGTCCACCATAGTGGCGGATGGGGTTGATAACGCAGTTTTGACGCTGACCCTCAAAGACGACAATCAAACACCGGTAATCGGCATCAGTGATCGGGTGGAGCTAGGTTATAGCGGTGTGGATACAGATGTTATCTCCCTGATGGAAAACGACCGGGGCAATGGCATCTATGAGTACATCCTGACGGGGACCAAGTCTGGCGTTGTCACCCTGACGCCACAGCTGGATGGCGCTCCCTTGACCACTCTTCCTCCATCACTGCAGGTGACTCTGGCCGCCAACCCTGCCACCGCGAGAGTGGCCCAGCTGGTGACCACCACTGACAATCAGCCTGCGGATAACGTCAGCGCTGACCTGCTGACTGCGACTGTGCATGATATCGAGGGGAACCCCATGCAGGGCGCTAGCGTGGTATGGTCGCATGGCAGCACCACGGCAACCTTGGGCGCAGCGACAAGTGTGACCGACAGTAATGGTCTGGCAACAGTGACCCTCATCAACACCCAGGCTGAGACGGTCGCCGTGACGGCAAGGGCTGAAGCCAATTCCGGTGACACGGGCATGACCAGTGATGCCAACTTCGCACTCTACCCGGTGCTCGATAGATTAGCCGTGGGCACCAATAATCAGCCCGCCAATAATAAGGCCTTGAACACAATAGTGGCCAAATTCAAAGACCTTGCTGGGTCGGTTCTGGCAAATGTGCCGATCACTGTGCAGTTCAGTGCTGACAAGGGCACCGCCACGTTCGATAACGAGTCGCCATGGACGACCACTACCAATAACGTTGGTGAGGTGATCGTGTCACTGCGCAACAGCGTGGTTGAGGATGTGGAGGTGACGCTATATGCGAAAAATAGCGATACCGTGCAAAAAGCGGCAACGGTCAGCTTTACAGAATTGATGATAACAAGATTCCTCAAGCCGGATCCGGCAACCATGAATTGGCTGGATGCCGACAACTACTGCAATAGCATCGGACGCCGTCTACCGACGGTAGCTGAATTGCAGGCATTGTTTGTCGAGATATCTCCTTCTTCTGGTGAGAATTATGCCTTGTGTCATGTTCATGGATGGCCACTGGCTAACAAGTGTGGTGGCTCTTTCGATGACTATTGGACGAGTGAGACGTACGACCCTCTTGCTGCTAGTGCACATGCCGCCGTCTATATGCACACAGGTCTCGTTGGTGGATTCGGTGACTCACAGCCTAGCCAGGTGGTGTGCATACGTCGTTAAGGATGCCTTGTTTCCCAGAACGATGCGTATTGGATAGAACTAACAGGGGGTAGTGGACCACTACCCCTTCAAATGCTGCACCAGATTTACTCCACGCCATCACAACTGAACAACAAGAGATACTGACATGTGCTGCAAGTCGTTAAGCGATCCATTTAAAATTTATTGCATAATTTTGATGTGCTTGAATATTTAGCATCAACTCATTGAAAATTAAAGAGTTACCTCAACCTCTATCTTGAGTGGGTTACATTTATAATTTTATTAATCATAATTCATTTTGATGGTTCAACTTAAAATCTCAATCTGCCTTATTTAAAACATCATAGAGCGGTAGATAGAGGGTGTAATGGAACAAGATAACAGCTGGAATATAGGTGAGTATGATATTGAGTGGTGGAATAGCTATACTCGATTGTATGTGCAGGATATTTATAGCAGAGACCCTAAAAAAAGAATGGCGGGATTCTATTTCAGACCAATCAGTATGGAGACTGCCTCATTCTATAATTCCTGTGATCACGATTTGCTTTTGATGATCACCAATGTACAAATGTCACTTCTTGAAGAGTGTTGCAAGGCATATCATCGAGCAGGACGTCGGCCATGTCAGTTATTTTTTAAAGCTGAACAAAGAGTATTGTCAAAAATATCTGATCAGCTAATTGAATTAATGGGTGAACTGCATTCTCAAAAAATAGACTTGATTCTTGACTTGAATTTACCACAGCATGAAAACGATAAGGAGTGGCAAAAATCACTTTTTAAAATTGTAGATAGTGGCCATATGGTTTGTCTGGGAGGTTATAACTGGAAAGATAATGAACCCCATAATTTTCAGATGGTTAAAGAACTATTTAAATATGTCAGGTTAGGGCCTCCTCCATCCAATCTGGCTGAAGTTAATCACTTTATTGATACCTGTTTCCATATTAAAGAAAAACTGTCAATGCAACTTATATTAGACAGAGTGCAAAGCCAGACGGATCTTGAAATAGCCTGCAGGACACCCTTTTTTGCACTGATGGGCGATTATATTTCAACTGCTCACTTAGCAAAAAACTTGGAGGATGTCTCCTATGAGGTCATGTTATGAGTGTAATTAAGAATACTACACTTATTATTGCATTGTGTGCATTAACACTCTGTAATATGCTTTATCAAGCAGTATTCCATACATTGACAAATGATGGGCATCATCATTCTGAGTACAGCATTATTTGGGCGCCTAATGCTTATCTGGTTTTTTTTCTATGGGCATTTTGGCGCTGCATACCTAAGACAATCTCACTGATATCAATTTTCATGACAGTAATAGGGTTCAACTTACTCTATTTTAGTAGCCAAAATTATCCTATAGGAATGGGGTCTTATTGGTCATCTTTGATAATGTATGCTGTCAATAACACTATATTTATCATTGGATTTGTACTTGTGTTGAATTTTTGGCAATCCTCAATATGTCTTTTTTCAAAAGACAATGAAGTGCGCTCATTTTTATGGCTCCATTTTGGTGGTGCTTTATGTACTCTCGTTGCAAGTGTATCTGTTCTGGTTTTCCCTAGTTCCTCTGAAAAACTGGTATATCAGCTTTTTGCAGCAAATCTTATGGCATTCACCTTTTTCACATCATATCTTTTTTTGTCAGAGCAATTTATTCCTGACAACAAAAACATTAAGATGATGAACTTTAGTTTATTGGTGTCACTATCCTCAATCGTTTTTTATATAGTGAATGAGTTTTTTCATACCTTATCAAAGGAAACATTTTCATTAATCTTGATGGCATCATTCATTTGCCTTTTTATTAAGTCAAAACCTTATGTGAGAATTATTTTTGCGGCGTTGGTTTCAGCTCTTTTCGCTGCTGTAAATGTAGCCTTGGATTTATCTCTTTATGATTTCATTTTATTTTACAGTATATGCATTAGTACCAGCATTATCTTGATTATGCGGAAGAAAGAAACACAGATTATACATGCGTTGCAGAAAACGGTAAATGAACTTAGAGAAAGTAAATTAATAGACCCTTTGACGGGCTTGCTTAATAGAGAGGGATTCAAGAACACACTGCATGAAAAATGCAACTCTAATAAAGAGTTTTTGGTTGCTTATGCAGATCTTGATAAATTTAAAGAGATTAATGACTTTATGGGCCATGCTGCAGGTGACCTTGTATTAAAAATATCCTCAGCAAGGATGTCATCAATTTTGGGTATGAATATCCCTGTCGCACGTCTTGGTGGTGATGAGTTTGCCTTCATTATTCCGGGTGAGAAAGGTGTAGCCCTACAGCGTTGCCAGGAACTAATCGAAAAAATAACGCAGCCTATCGTACTCGGGGAACGCACATTTTCAATCGGTATTTCCATTGGAGTTAGTTCTTATCCCCATCAAGCAACAGCAGTTGAAGAGTTACTTGATAAAGCAGATATGGCCATGTATGCAGCCAAATGTTCTCATGAACGTGCGCCAGTGTATTTTGAAGAAAAAATGGACTGCCGAAAAAGTCATGAAACATTTTATTTGCAAAGAGCATTTAATATAGACTTGATATTGGATGAGTGCTATGCGGTATTTCAGCCGTTACATGACATTCAGCAGGGGGGAATTAAGTCATTTGAAACATTATTGCGACATCCTAATTTAAGCGCGATTGATATAATTCAGTGGGCAGAAGATTATGGCCATATGAATGCATTGTTTGAACTTATGGTGCAATGTGCAGCAAAATTTTTTCTAAAGTCAGGTTATCCCGTTACAGTGAACATATCTCCATCTCAGATAATCTTCAATGGTGAAATGATTAGAAACTATATGGAAAAAGTAATCATAGAATATAAATTGCCACATAATACATTAAATTTAGAAGTTACTGAATCGGTGCCAATCGTTGAGCAGTCTGTTTTCATTAATGCTGTTGGCCAAATCAAGGAACTCGGAGTAGAGGTTTACCTTGATGACTTTGGTACTGGCTACGCCTTCTTTTCTACATTAAGTATGGGGGCATTTGATGCAATCAAGATTGATAGAGAGCTAGTTTCAGGAATTAATAAATCACTATCAATGCAACGCCTTTTAAACTCCATATTAACGTATGCGAACGAAGCTGGTATGTACGTAATCGTTGAGGGGGTTGAAGAAGAAGACGAGCTTTTGGTGTTAAAAAATCTGGGGGTAAAATATGTACAAGGATACTATTTTTCAAAACCAATGAAAGACGATGTCATGTTAAGCTACATAGAAAATTGGCATGCAACCAATGAAGAAGGCATCAGTCGATATAAGCTCAATAGCTACGCCACTTAAAATTATTGGATAGCCGGAATAGCATTACCAAAAGCCCAGCTTGCCAGCCATATTTACTTTGTAAACTCGATACGATGGGTTTCTTAAAAGAACCCAATCGTATTGCCCCGCATGAATTTGCTTCGCTGAGTATATATGAGCATCGGTAAACCTGACATTTAGACCATCATCAAAGTCGAATAAAGGTTTGGAAAGTTCCTTTGAATAAATTACAAAAAAAAACAAGTCATCGTTCTTTTTTGCCAAGAGCCCTTTAAAAAGTTTTTTTTCTCCACTAATCTTGTTCCATGCAATTGTTTCTACAATGCCGAATCGGCATGTACTTATATATTTCATCTTTACGTCATTTGCCTCTGAGTTATAATTGCACCCCATACCATTGATAACTGGGATAATAATATAAATATGGAGTAGCATAAAACTAGTCAATGCTATTAATTTTAATATCTTGATCATTGTTGTCATACCCATAAAGATAAATCCCAGATTTTTGTGGTATATTGTCTGCTATTGACTGTTGCTTGCTTTTATTTAACTCAAAAACGCCACATATCTTTGTTTTTTCGTTTAACTGATAGCAGTAAAGCTCACCTGAGGAAAAAAAATAAATAATACTCAATGACAGGATCGCTACGCAATACAGTAAGGACAATGTGTTGATAAATATTTTTTTAAAATAACTGCTATCTCTTTCTTGCGCGATACTCTTTGCATTAACCTTAGCCATATAAATAATGGCCTCATCTACATTATCTGAACATGACTCGGTTGTTTTACTCTCTGTATTTATCTCATTGTTATTTTCTGATGAGTCAACAGGCGATTGCTGAGCAATCATGTTAGATTGGATCTTGTCTGTTTCTCCATGCAATATATAACCTCTCCGGTGAACGGTTTCTATATTAAAGACACCATCCGTTTCTTGTAGTACTTTTCTGATGTTTTTGATAGCAACTGCCAGCGAGTTGGGAGAGACAAACTTGTTAGGCCACCCTTCTTCAATCAACTCCTCTTTACTGGAAAACTGATTCAATTTTTTGAGTAGAGCGGCAAAGATGAGCGTCTCGCTTTTGCTTAATCGAGCAATCACCGCCGAGTTCCATTTGACGTCACCTGAGACAGCGTTGTAGTCTAACATTCTAAAACCACCAACGATTAAGTTAAAAGTTTGTTTCTCATCCAATGAAAGCTACTCACCTTCTGCGATAGCCCTACCTCTTATTAGACATTTTATATGTTCCTTTATGGTGTTTGCAATAGCATGATCTTGGTATTCTATTGATTATTACAATGTCACTTAGTGCTCACAGATATATGCATTATAGGATACTGTCGACAGTATGCATGCTTACATTATCTTGTCTTAAAAACTTGAAATCACTCTTTATTAAAACTCTTTAGGAAAATAAGCACTAAATTGATAATTCTCGTGTTTGTATGAGTGTATAGAGATATGTTATATCACGTTCATTTTATTTGTGTTGTTCAAATAGAAGAACAGGGGCTTACTAAATATAGGTTATAAAATACGAATTAGATATAATTGGTTATTCGATGCAATTAATTACTGTTGTTAGTATAGTAAATTGCCATCCTAAAATGGTATTTAGCCGGGTAGCTAAAGGGATAATGTGTACCTATGGTTAGTTCATTGTGTCTCGATTTGACCCTAATGTAGTTATCTTCTGATACTATAAATAGATGAGTTGTCAATTTAATGTTTAATTAGATGCTGTATTACGCCGTCATTCAAAATTAAAGTAATTTATTTTTTAATAACAATTTACATTATGTGGCGGTGATTTTTTTTCGTCTATAAAAGAGATTGAACCAGGCTGGATAGAGCTTACCTAATATGGTTTTTACGTTAGGTGACACGACCACTACCTCCCAATCATTCGTTAGTTTTGATAATGATGAAGAAACAATGAAGCTGCCATGTCAAAAGAACCTTGTCATCACGTAATGTATTGATATGTATGGATTTTTTATTTTATAAATTTATTATTTTAGTATCACTACATTTTGATTAAAAAATAAGATTATTGTTTCGTTAGTTATCGTAAAAATAAATCTTTATGTATGGAGGTGACGTGGTATGTATTTAAAGATGGTTAATAGAGACAAGGGGGTTGCCTTTGATCTTCAGCATGGAATTGTCGAATATAAAACACTGGGGGGATTGGTTGTGCAGTCTAGACTAGGCAAAAAAGACAGAGATGTATTGATGTATTTGATAAATAATGTAGGGCGACTGATCTCCAAAGATGAGATCCTGCATAATGTCTGGGTTAATCGGATCGTATGTGAAAATACGGTTTCAGTTGCATTGTCAAATATCCGGAAGTTTTTGAAAAAAGCAGATGAGGATTGTTCATGCTTAACAAATGTATCCGGTTCTGGTTATATTTTTAACCCAGCTAAATCAGGGTTTAAATTAGAGAAGGAACAGAAAGTGAAGGATCTCGCTGTGTAAGGTGTCATTGGTGATTTTTCCTGAGAGCTTAGTGAAAACACATCTTCTGCAAGTTTATTAAAATGACAAAGCTTTTAAGGTAATTACGATACGAGGTTTATCAAATTGTGCGATGAAGAGGGACATCGCTCTAGCAATGATAGAAAGTGAAGTGTTGATATAAGAGCTAAGTGAGGTAGTAAATGCTGAAATCAATGTCAATAGGAAAGAAGTTCGTAACGGTATTTTTAGCCCTTGTAGTACTTATGCTAAGTTTTGCCTGGTTTTCAGTCGCTCAGCTATCAAATATATATCTTGATACAACAAAGATCACCAATAACGTCATCCCATCAATACGAGCCTCGAGCCAAATGCATACAGCATTACTTGATGCTCGTCGGGCTGAGTTGAGCATACTGATTGCACTACAGGACAATGACCAAAGCGCGGTGAATATTAATAAGAAACGTTTTGATAACAGCAAACGAGATTTTGAAGCTGCACAGCACCAATATTCCAAGATGGATTTTGTCTCTGAGAGAGACAAGCAATACTTCGAGAATATTACGGCGGCTGCATCGGATTATTTTTCTGACCATAAAATCCTGTTAACAGCGATTGACCAAGCTGACATTGAAAAAGCAAAGTCAATTATCAATAATGAGTCAAAAAAAGCCTTGGAGAAAGCTGGTCAGGATTCTTTTAATCTTCGAGCGGAGAATGATCGGATCGCCCATGAGATGACTGCTCATGATGAACTTGTTTATAACAACGCCAAGATGCTTAGTATTTCAATTGGCGGCGGCACAGTGCTATTTGTTATCTTTGCTGCCTTGGCACTTATCCGCCAGATACATAATCCGATAATGGTCCTTTTAAGGCAGATCCATCAGGTATCTGCAGGTAACCTCACGACTAAACTCGATATGAGAGTTTTTTCTCATGATGAGCTGGGTATGTTAGCCAACGGTATTAATGAGATGCAGGATAACTTGCGAATGCTTGTCAAAGAAGTTTCAGGTTCGGTGATTCAACTCGGTTCTGCGGCTGAAGAGATAACGGCTGTTGCACTTCAGTCTGCTCATAACATGGAAGGGCAGAAGCACGAGCTGAACCAGTTGGCCACCGCGATGCACGAAATGCAGGTGACTGTGCAGGAGGTGGCTCGTAATACCAATGATGCGGCTAGCGCGGCAACTCTAGCAAGTACAACGGCAGTTCAGGGAAGCGGTATAGTGAACGAGTCAATTATGAATATCGAATATGTTGCCGATGCTATTGAGAATACTGCCGCGGTGATACGCCAGCTGGGTGACGATAGCCATCATATCGGTATTGTACTGGAAGTGATCCAGGCGATTGCTGAACAGACTAACCTTCTAGCACTGAATGCTGCTATTGAGGCGGCTCGAGCTGGTGAGCAAGGGCGTGGGTTTGCTGTTGTTGCCGACGAAGTCAGAACGTTGGCGAAACGAACACAGGATTCTACCTCCCAGATAAACGACATCATCTCTAAACTGCAGCACCGAGCCAATGAGGCTGGTGTAACAATGCAGCAAAGCCAAGCAATGATTATAGAAACCGTGAGCGCAGCTCGGGACGCTGGCGTATCGATCGCCGAGATAAGCAGTGCTGTCAATAGTATCTCTCATATGAATATCCAGATCGCAACAGCAACAGAAGAGCAGGGCGCCGTGAGTGAAGAGCTGCATCGTAATGTGGCCAACATCAGCCATGCCTCAGAAGAAGTCGTCGAAGGCGCCAAGCAGATGTCCTCTGCATGCTATGACTTGAATCGCTTAGCTATTCAGTTGAAAGATGGAGTTAGGAAATTTCGAATTTAATTTTGGAATAGGAGATTTTGTAACAAAAATTGTCGGCGAATATCGTGAGAAAAGGCAACAAAAGAACAAAACCACAGAAGGACGCGGCCTTGGTGAGGCGCGTCCTTCTAATTAAGTAGGTATATCACCAGAGACAAACTCAGCCCATGCATCCATCATAGGCCGCCGCTGGTCTAGTAAGTCTGTGCGGTGGTACGCAGCTTCTACCTTGTTTTGTACGGTATGGGCTAACGCTCGTTCAGCAAGATCCCTTGCATAGCCCTGCTCACTGCACCAGTCTCGAAAGCTGGAACGAAAGCCATGTGCCGTTGCCAGACGACTAGGAGTAGAGCTGGGTGCCTTTACCCGTCGCAAAAACGTTGTCAGTACCATATCTGAGAGTGCGACTTGATCGCGTGGCGATGGGAATACCAATTCATCATGCAACCCCTGCTGTCCCACCAAGATCTCGACGGCTCGAAGAGATAACGGGACGCGATGCATTTGTTTGGCTTTCATTCGTTCCGCTGGCAAGCTCCATATCTTTGCTTCCAGATCTACCTCTGACCATGTCATCGTTCTGACTTCACCTGAGCGGCAAGCCGTCAGGATCAAGAACTCCAACATTAAGCGGGTCACATCGTAACGTTGTGTTGTCCTCAGATGCTGCTGAACAAAGGTTGGAATATCACGCCAGGGCATAGCTGGTTGATGCTCTGTACGCACGGCTTTACTGGGTTGTAGCGGGAGTAAGTGATTTACGACATCGACCGGATTTGCTTGGCAGTGACCGTGCGCCCAGCCCCAAGCCATTACCGCATGAAGCCGTTGTTTCACTCTGCTGGCAGTTTCAGGGATCTCCAACCAGATCGGCATTAAGACCTCTGCGATCTTTGCAGGAGTGATGGTAGAGATTGAGTACTGACCAATCATGGGGAATACATACTGCTCGAGCGTCGCGATCCACTGTTTGCCGTGTTTAGTGTTTTTCCATCCAGGTAGCAGTTTGGAGTGAACTTCTCGAGCCGCCACCTCGAAAGTTGGGATAGTGGGTTTACTCTCTTCAGCACGTTTGAGTTCGAGTGGGTCAAGGCTATTGGCGAGTTGCTCTCGCATCTTCTGTCCTTGTTTGGTGGCATCGGCGATGGATATCTCTGGGTAAGAACCAAGCCCCGCATTTCTGCGTTTGCCGGTCACTGGGCTCACATAGCGAAGCACCCAATTGCCACGGCCTTTCGCCGTCGACGGATGAAGTGCAAGGCCAGTCACACCACCATGTGCAATCGCTTTGTCACCCGGCTTGAGATTACGTGCTTTGGTATCGGTAAGAAGTGCCATTAGGGAAGATTCCTTGAGAATGTGGCATGCCATTGACTATGCCATCCATTGTGCCATTTAGTGCGAGATAGAGTCATTTATAGTCGGACGGTTTTGGACGGTTTTACCTGTAAGGGGCTGATTATAATTGGATATTCAGGATGTGGCTGGTTTTGGTTGGATGTGACTCAGGCGGGCTTTCTCTCCGCCACATACCAAGCCCAACCTGTTTAGCAGGTTGGGCTTTTTCTTTTG
>CAZIZA010000006.1:0-36885 GCA_964543555.1 uncultured Pseudomonas sp. | reverse complement strand
ACTCTCACCAGGGCCTGCGCCCCAGGTTATTCGCTTCACGCCCCCCTTCGGTGCCACGCTTTTGAGCAATATGGCGCATCTGGACTATCTGAACCTTCATACAGCTCCCCTGGCTAGGCACATCGTTGCACCCTGTCAGTTAGTCAAACTGCATCAGTAATCTATTCCGGGAGCCTGACAATGGCTTAGCGCTTCCCCAGTGCACCTGATACTGGTAAAGTATGCAAAGACGGACCTGCTGGCACGTTCTATGCTTCATTAAATAGAATGAACCTGAGCGTTAGGGCTCTTAGTGCTAGCTTTGTTGACGGAACAACTTGAAGTGTTTTCCCCCTCGATTCGAAATAGTAAAAAAGTCGAACCCTTCTCTAGCTTTGAACGTACTGTCCCTTTTTCGTTAGTGGCGCAGAAAGCGGCGACTGCACGAGTTGCCATCCTTCTGTGCACCTACCACGGCCAGCACTACCTTGCTGAGCAACTGGATTCCTTTGCGGCTCAAACGCATCAAAACTGGGAGGTGTGGGCTTCTGATGATGGATCAGAAGACGATACACACGCGATCCTGGAGGATTACCAGAGCAGGTGGGATGTTGGCCGTTTGTCGATTCACTTCGGGCCTGCCGAGGGTTTCGCAGCCAATTTTCTTTCGCTGACGTGCAACGCAAGCATCGAGGCAGATTTCTATGCCTACTCCGACCAAGATGATGTTTGGGAGGCCGACAAGCTTACAAGAGCCGTCCAGTGGCTGGAGAGCGTGCCTGCAGATGTTCCAGCGCTGTATTGTTCACGTACACGGCTGGTTGATGCTGCGAACAATGAAATCGGCGTATCACCGCAATATACTAAAGCCCCAAGCTTCGCCAACGCTCTGATGCAGAACATCGGTGGTGGCAACACCATGGTGTTCAACAACGCGGCGCGAAAGCTTTTGCGCGAGGCCGGCGAAAACAAGTCTGTGGTCACCCATGACTGGTGGGCTTACATGGTTGTGACCGGTTGTGGCGGGCGCGTGTTCTACGACAGCAAGCCCACCCTGCGCTATCGCCAGCACGGCGGCAACATAGTGGGAACGAATGCCAACTGGGCAGCCCGCCTAAAACGTATTCGCATGCTATTTCAGGGGCGACTCAAGCACTGGAATGACTGCAACATCTCTGCGTTATTGACGCTAGAGCACAGGCTCACACCCGAAAACCGGGAAGTACTTCAGCGCTTTGCTGACGCCCGAGGTATGAGTCTGATTCCTCGCCTTATCCATCTCAAACGTAGCGGTATCTACCGGCAAACACTGCTGGGCAACATTGGCCTGATCGCTGCAGCTATTCTCGGGAAAATCTGACGCATGACTATTCTTGTGACCGGCGGAGCCGGTTTCATTGGCAGTAACTTCGTGCTCGACTGGCTGGCCCAGTCCAATGAGCCGGTAATCAATCTGGATAAACTGACCTACGCCGGCAACCTGGAAAGTCTTGCCAGCCTTGAGGGTGATGCCAGGCATCTGTTCGTTCAGGGGGATATTGGTGACAGCGCTCTGGTGGCGCGTTTGCTGGCTGAGCATCAGCCACGGGCCATTCTCAATTTCGCTGCGGAGTCTCATGTCGACCGATCCATCCACGGGCCGGAAGATTTTATCGAGACTAATATCGTCGGCACCTTCCGCCTGCTTGAAGCGGTACGCGCCTATTGGAACGCGCTCGAGCCGCAGGCGCAGCAGGCGTTTCGTTTCCTCCATGTATCGACCGACGAAGTCTACGGATCTCTAGGCAAAGACGAGCCAGCGTTCACCGAACAACACCAGTACGAGCCCAACAGCCCGTATTCGGCCAGCAAGGCGGCCAGCGACCATTTGGTGCGTGCCTACCATCACACCTACGGCCTGCCGGTGCTGACCACCAATTGCTCGAATAACTATGGCCCGTATCACTTCCCGGAGAAGCTCATCCCGCTGATGATCGTCAACGCTCTGGCCGGTAAACCTCTGCCTGTTTATGGCGACGGCCAGCAGATTCGCGACTGGCTCTACGTCAAGGATCATTGCAGTGCCATCCGCCGCGTGCTTGAGGCAGGCGTGCTGGGCGAGACCTACAACGTAGGCGGCTGGAATGAAAAGCCCAACCTTGAAATCGTGCGCACGGTATGCGCCCTTTTGGACGAGCTGCGTCCACGTACCGACGGCCAGCCGTATCAGCAGCAAATTACCTACGTAACTGATCGCCCGGGTCATGATCGACGCTATGCGATCGATGCAACCAAACTAGCCACTGAGCTGGGCTGGAAACCCGCCGAGACCTTTGAGACCGGAATACGCAAGACAGTGCAGTGGTACCTGGACAACCAGAGCTGGGTGAACAACGTACTGTCCGGCGATTACCGCCAATGGATGGAAACCAACTATCGCGGGCGCACTGAATGAAAATCTTGCTGCTGGGTAAAAACGGCCAGGTTGGCTGGGAGTTGCAACGAAGCCTGAGGCCATTAGGCAACGTGCTGGCTCTTGACTCCAAAAGCAGCGACTACTGCGGTGACCTGTCTGATCTCGACGGCCTGGCCGAGACCGTGCAGCGTTTCTCGCCTGATGTGATCGTCAATGCCGCTGCCTACACCGCCGTTGACAAGGCCGAAAGCGACACTGAGCTGGCATTTCGTGTCAATGGTGAGGCCGTTGCCGTATTGGCTCGCGAGGCCAAGCAGTTGGGTAGTTTGCTGCTGCACTACTCCACCGACTACGTGTTTGCCGGTGATGGTGAACGCCCCTGGTGCGAAACGGATGCAGTGGCCCCCCTAAACCAATACGGTGCCAGCAAGCTGGCTGGTGAGCGTGCAATCCAGGCAAGTGGCTGCCTGCATTTGATCCTGCGCACCAGTTGGGTATACGCCGCACGCGGCAACAACTTCGCCAAGACCATGCTGCGTCTGGCCCGCGAGCGCGATAGCCTCAGTGTGATTGCTGACCAGTTCGGCGCGCCGACCGGAGCTGAATTGTTGGCAGATGTCAGTGCACACCTCATTCGCTCGACGCTGAAAGAGCCCCACTTGGGCGGGCTGTATCATCTTGCGGCGTCTGGTGAAACCAACTGGCATGCCTATGCGCGTTTCGTGCTGGAGCAGGCAGCGGCTGAAGGTGTCGACCTCAAAGTACACGGCGACCGGGTTGCGGCTATCCCCAGTAGCGCCTATCCGACCCCGGCCATACGGCCGAACAACTCACGACTCGATACACAGAAACTGCAAAAGGCCTTTGCGCTGAACTTGCCCGAGTGGCAAGTCGGCGTGGCACGGATGCTCACAGAAATACTAGAGAAATGAACATGTTGAAACGTAAAGGCATCATTCTGGCAGGCGGTTCAGGCACGCGTCTGCACCCCGCGACGCTGGCGATCTCCAAGCAGCTCCTGCCGGTTTATGACAAGCCGATGATCTATTACCCGCTGACCACCCTGATGCTGGCGGGTATTCGTGAAATCCTGATTATTTCTACACCACAAGACACCCCGCGCTTCGAACAGTTGCTGGGTGATGGCAGCAACTGGGGCTTGAACATTACCTATGCCGTGCAGGCCTCTCCAGATGGTTTAGCGCAAGCGTTCATCATCGGTGAAGACTTCATCGGTAACGATCCGTCAGCCTTGGTGCTGGGCGACAATATTTATCACGGCCACCATTTCAATGAGCTGCTGCAAAACGCCATGGTCCGCCAGGACGGTGCCAGCGTTTTTGCCTACCACGTCAACGATCCTGAACGTTATGGCGTGGTCGAGTTCGACGCCACAGGTAAGGCCGTCAGCCTGGAAGAGAAACCACTCAAGCCAAAATCCAACTATGCAGTCACTGGATTGTACTTCTATGACCAGCAAGTGGTTGATATCGCTAAGAGCATCAAGCCTTCGCCACGCGGTGAACTGGAAATCACCGATCTGAACCGCATCTATCTGGAACAGGGTCGCCTATCGGTGGAAATCATGGGCCGAGGCTACGCCTGGCTTGATACTGGAACGCATGATTCCCTGCTTGAAGCCAGCCACTTCATTGCCACCCTTGAGCATCGCCAAGGGTTGAAAGTTGCATGCCCTGAAGAGGTTGCTTTCAGACAGAAATGGATTGATGCCGAGCAGCTTGAAAAGCTCGCAGCCCCACTCGCCAAGAACGGCTATGGGCAATACCTCAAACGACTTCTGCGCGAGACCATTTACTGATGAAAGCAACGCCCTTAGCTATCCCTGATGTCATTCTGTTTGAGCCCAAGGTATTTGGCGATGATCGAGGCTTCTTCTTTGAAAGCTTCAATCACCGCCGTTTTGAAGAGGCCGTCGGTAAACCTGTCAACTTCGTGCAGGACAACCACTCACGCTCGGTGAAAAACGTACTACGCGGC
The DNA here is from genome assembly GCA_964543555.1 of uncultured Pseudomonas sp. Lineage (GTDB taxonomy): Bacteria > Pseudomonadota > Gammaproteobacteria > Pseudomonadales > Pseudomonadaceae > Aquipseudomonas. The sequence goes on along the minus strand of CAZIZA010000006.1, from coordinate 32,513 downwards.
CTGCACTATCAGATCCGGCAACCGCAGGGAAAGCTGGTACGGGTCGTTGAGGGCGAAGTATTCGATGTGGCCGTGGATCTGCGCAAAAAAAGCGCAACCTTCGGCCAATGGGTAGGGGCTCGTTTGAGTGCGGAAAACAAACATCAACTCTGGGTACCGGAGGGTTTTGCGCATGGTTTTGTGGTGCTGAGCGAAACGGCTGAATTTCTTTACAAAACGACCGATTACTACGCACCAGAGCATGAGCGCTGCATCATCTGGAACGACATTGATCTGGCGATCGACTGGCCAATTGACACCCATCCTGCACTCTCGGGTAAAGACCAACTAGGTAAGTCTCTGGCACATGCTGACGTATTCCTCTGACATATGACTGCCAGCACATCCAAAACTGAAGTCATGGCACCTGCAGAGGCGTTCGCGCTAGCGACTGCGCCAATGCGTGAGAAGCGCTGGGTAGAGGCCAGCGCGCTTTGGCAGGTCTACCGCGATCAATACCCTGGCCATCCGGCTCCATGGACTCAGGGCGCTACGTGCCTCATGCGTCTCGGTGAGATGTCAGCTGCAGCAGTGATTCTCGAGAAAGCACGCGAGCGGTATGCAAAGCATGCCAGTGTATGGCTGGTCAGTGCCGAATGGGCGCGACTGATGCATGACCGTGATCGTGAGCGCGAATTTCTTGAGCAAGGGCTGGCGAATTGCCCGGAGCAATGGGAAATCCTCTATCGAAGTGCTGATCTGCAGGTACGGCAGGGCAATCTCATTCAAGCCGAAGTCTTCAATGAACGCGCACGTGCCGCAGATCAACAGCGTATCGAACCACTTATCCAGCATGCCGAACTGGCGGAAAAGTGCGAAGACTGGCCGGAAGCCGAGTCACGCTGGCATCAGTTGCTTCAGCGCAAGCCCGAACACAAGCAAGCCTATGCTCGCCTATCAAAAGTCCTGATCAATCAGGGACGCAATCAGGATGCCCGGCGCTACCGGCTGGCCGGCCAATATGGTGCCGAGCTTCTTGAGCCGGTTAAGCAGCCCAACGCCGAGGCCAACAGTAAGGGCTCCGCTGGCAAGTTTCACTTTGCGCAACTGGTGTTGACCAAGGCACTCCTGGGGCTTAAGTCCGAAACATCCCGCACTCACCTGAATTACGCATGGGTGGTAATCGAACCCCTGCTGCACCTCATCATCTACTACATGCTGTTCGGTCAGTTACTCAATGCAGGGGTTGAGAACTACGGGCTGTTCCTACTCTGCGGGCTAGTCCCCTGGATGTGGTTTGCCAAAGCCATATCCACCAGTGCCACCAGCATCATCGGCGGTCAGTCATTGATGCTGACCACCAACATAGCACCGGCCTTCTTCCCATTGGTCAGCGTCGTGCAGGCCACCCTAAAACAGCTGCCAGCCCTTCTTTGCCTGCTAGCGCTGGGGCTTGCGACCGATATCAAGACGCTCAGCTGGAATCTGCTATGGCTGCCACTGATCATCGTGCTGCAACTACTGCTGACGATTTCACTCGCCCTGCTGATCGCGGCAATCATCCCGTTCCTGCGTGACCTCGCCAACCTCGTAGGTACCGGGCTGATGTTGCTCATGTTCCTTTCAGGCGTCATCTATGACTACCGCGCAATGCCCGGCACCATTGGGCAATGGCTGGAATACAACCCGATGGCCGTCATGATCAGCACTTACAGGCGCGTCATCCTGGATGGCAATGCCCCTGACATGTCCGGCCTGGGCTTCATCGCGATAGTCACAACGACCCTGCTCACATGCGGAGTTATTTTCTACCGCCTTCAGCACCGTAAATTCGTACGCCAGGGGCTACGCTGATGGGCCAGATCGTACTCTCACTACGCAACGTCGGCGTACGCTTCAAGCTAAGCGGTAAAGGTGCACAGCAGGCATATAACCAGCCACTGAAGGGTATAACGCTCGACATTCGTGCCGGCGAAACGCTGGGTGTCCTGGGCGCCAATGGTGCAGGCAAATCTACCCTGCTCAAAATCATGTCAGGAGCACTACAACCGGATACCGGCGAACTCATCAACCATGGTGTGAATGTGGCGCTGCTCGCATTGCAGGCAGGTTTCGACAGCAACCTGAGCGGACGCGACAACGCCCTGTTTGGCGGCATGCTCCTGGGTTACACACGCAGGGAAGTGACGCAACGCCTTGATGAAATAAATGCCTACGCTGAACTTGGGGATTACTTCGATGAGCCTGTACGCAACTACTCCAGCGGCATGGCGTCCAGGCTCGGCTTCGCCATTAGCACCATCATCAGCCCGGATGTGCTGCTCATAGACGAGGTGCTTAGCGTCGGTGACGCACATTTCAAACAAAAAGCAGAACGCACCATGCTGCAAAAAATTGCCAGCGGTCAGACCGTCGTACTGGTATCGCATTCACGGGGGCAGATTGCCAACCTCTGCGACCGTTGCGTAATCCTCAACAATGGTGAGCTGATCGAGGGCGAAAACCTCGATGACACCCTCAAACGCTACGACCAGATCATGCAGCGCCAATAGATCGCAACTTGAATTCCCGGGAGCTCAACATGCAAGGAATCCTAAGATCAGCAGTCGCAGCATCATGCCTGATCCTTATCGCAGGCTGCGACCAGACCGATACGCAAGCACCAGCGCTGAAGTCGCGCCTCAGCACGCTCTGCGCGCTGGACGTCATCAACGGCAGTCAAGACCTTGTGGTTGAAGCCAAGGCACAGACCGTCGACTTTCGTGGTTGGGCCGTGGACAGCGAAACAAAGACCGTGCCCGACAAGGTCAACGTGGTATTGACCAATAAACAGGGCCACGCTTACGCCTTCTCGCACGCACAACGTAACCCCAGGCCCGACGTGGTCAAAGCGCTCAACCAAGAGAACTACCTGCAATCCGGTTATCGCGTGCTGGCCGACGTATCAACCCTGGCCAATGACACCTACCTGATTAGCCTGCAGATGCCCACGCAAGACAGCGTGATCACCTGCAAGACCCGCAAAGTCTTATTGCTCAAGCAATAGCGGCCTGCCGCAGAGCCCTGCTCAATGTAAAGCCACCCTCCTCGCCAGTGGCTCCAATGCCTACTGACTATCAGCCGAATTCATTCAAACCAGCAGTCAAATGAAAATTATCGAGCAACTGAAAAACCGTCTTATCTATCCAGCGGCCTACAGCTACGTCGCCTATCAATCGATGCGTAACGGCCTGCGCAGCATTGGCAAAAAAGACAAGGTACATTTCGCCGAGCCTTACGCCGGCCAGAAAATCATGCTCATGGCCCTGTATCAGAAAGGTGAGCTGCGCGCTGATGTCATCGCGGCATTGGCGGCTGCCAAGGCACAGGGTATCTACGTGATTGGCGTCAACACCCTCAAGATTGCCGAGCCCGACACCTGCCGTGAGCACATGGACTGCTACATCGAGCGCTTCAACTATGGGCGCGACTTCGGCAGTTATAAATCCGGTTTCAGCTATCTGTATGCCAACGGCCTGGCCGAGCAATGCCCGCGCCTGTTAATGATCAATGACAGCGTATTCTTCAGCAAAAAACACATCGATAAGTTTCTGGCAGATATGTTTGTTGATGATGTTGAAGTGCTGGGCGCAACTGAAAACTTTGAAATTGAACATCACCTCGGCTCATTCTGCATTGCCATGACCCGGCGCATTCTCAACCACCAGAGAATGAAGCGCTACTGGAAGGATTACAGCTGTACAGACATAAGACCGAAGGTCATAGATACAGGTGAAATGGAGCTGTCAAAGCTGCTCAAATCGATTGTCCGCTCCCCCATGCAGTTTCGGGCACTTTATGACATGGCTCATGTATCGCACACACTGAGAAACTCACCGGAATTATTGGACAACATTCTAGCACTGTCGCGTCGAAGCAATATCGTACACTGGCAACGGTTCACGTTTACAGGCGTACTGAAGCGCCTGAAAAAAACGTATTTGCACAGCATCTCAAAAATTACAGGCGTTGAAGTCAGTATCAAGGCTCATGATATAGACACCCTGAAAATTCACTATGCCAAAACATTGAGCGAGTATAAAGAATTCATTCAAGATGCCCTGAGTGACTCCGCTGATGCGGGTGCAAGACTTGACGAGATATTTAATGAGAAAGCAATTTCTCATTTTATGGAGTGTTTTGCAGAAGGATCACAAATACATCAGAGCAATATTTTCCTTCACAAGATAGGCTTGCCAATTATCAAGCTGGATGGTTTGTATCGAGGAGCGTTCAACTCGAATGACGTAGAAAAGTTGGCCAGCGATCTCGACGGCATGCAGCGCGAGCACTTCCTGAGGACGATGTACTCAAGGCCTTACGGTGGCGATGTTCTGGTGGGTTGGAAACTGGCAGCGTTTATGCGGGGGTTGATATGACCCTCGGAGCGGATAGTCATAAGCCTCAAGATATTTTTTATAAAACTGTTTTGGTTGAGGCGATTGATGCGCAAGAGTCAAAGCGTGTAATCAAGGCATTCCATTTAGATTCACCAAAATCCGGCGACACTATAAAAAGTGATGGGCGGCTTCGGATTTCGGGCTGGATGCTTTTGAACTCTCCAGCATCAGATGTAAAGATTATTGCAAATAAATCCAGCGATCCAGCTGAGTCCAAATTGGATATAAACAGGCCAGATGTTGTTAAGCGCGTACTATCGCTAAACCCAGCTGAAGCACCTGAACTAGTGAAGTGCGGCTTTTCAATTTGCTGCAACTTTCAAGAAATAAATACATTAGATTTATTTATCGACGGCACCTTATATCTACTAAAGCGAATAAGGGCAATTGAATCTGAAGCGACTTCAGAGAGCTTGTCTTTTGTATGGAAAAAATATCACTCGAACGACCTAGAGTCTATTGACTTAGACTCGATCTCATTGCTGCAATCTATCGGCATTGCAGATTTTGAAGCTTTCATCTGGGGAGATGTGCACGCCGCCACCTTAAGTTCTTATATTAATCAGCATGACAATGACTCGACAAAAGAAAAGATTGCGAGGTTTTTTTCTTTTATCAGTGATCTCTCGCTATCACAAGCATTCTTAGCTGACGCAGTAAACAATGGACTCTTGATAGCTCCTAATCCTTTTGGCGAGGGAAAGGCTGCATGTAAACAAAGCATACATAATAGTGGAAATATAGCGGGATTGCGCTTTATTTGCGATGACGGCGAATGTTTTTATATCTTGCAGCATGTTGGCAGTGCAGATGCCGTGTATTTCCCTAATAGAAAGCTAATCTTACTACTGAAGCACGTCAGTGCCGAGATGGTGAAATCGTTCGCTTGGAACATGGCCCGTGACTTTGGACGCTTAATCAGTAATTCACGATCAATCAAAGAAAATAGCTTTTTAGGGATCATCGCCTCACACGGACGCCCTTATCATTTCTATTATGATATTGCTCCTGCAGTTTATAAAGCTGAGCGTAGCGGTTTACTGAGAAAAGTACCTGAGATTTTATACTACAGCGGTGCAGATTTTTGTTCGCTAAAGGATACTTTCTCTCTTGATTGTCGTGAGTCAGTGTGCACACCTGAGCAAATTAATCGACTAATCCAAGAGCGACAAGGCTTCTTCTTACATCTTGGGCAACATTATTCTGAACAGAGCTACAAGCTGGCTCGCAGCTTTGATCAATTAATGCTCACCAATGCGCGCAAAAAATTTGATTATACGGATTTAAACTATACTACTGTACAGACCTGCTACCCACTTGTATGGTTCGGCCTTACTGTCGAAAAAAGATCATGGATAGAGCAAATAGAAGGCATAGCAAACATTATAAATTCCCTTTCAGTTAGCTACCCAGGACTGGGCGTTATCTTTGATGGATGGACATCGCCACTGAACCCTACTGACGGTGATGCTCACCAAGCAGCTGAAGATACAAAAGTTGCCAAGAAAATTGAAAGCCTACTAGAAAAGCCAGTTAAGATAGTTAGCTTAATAGGCGCACCATCAGATAAAAAAATAATTTTTGCTAAAATAACTGATGTTTTCATAGCAAACTCAGGAACAGGTTCACTCCATGTCTCCCGCTTTGCGCAGCGACCCGGTGTCGGGCACCTCAACACACGTATGATTGATATGCCTGACCATATCCGACCTAATATTCGCTTAGTCGACAAAAAACACATTATCGATGAGCCTGGCTCAGTCAGTAAGCGTATGGATTTTGTAAGCTATAGCATTGATTGGAAAATCATGCATGAGATGGTCGAAGAGATATTACGTGACTGATCTCAGTAAAACTAATCACAATGGGTGGCTATAAATGTTTCTTGATTGCACTCTCCGTGACGGCGGTTATTATAATGCCTGGGATTTCCCCGAATCGGTTATCCAGGATTATCTACAGGCCATGCAGGCCTGTGGTGTAGAGGTTGTAGAGCTGGGGTTACGCTCCCTGAAGAACAGCGGTTTCAGCGGCGCCTGTGCCTACAGCACGGACAACTTTCTGCGTGCCCTGGCCGTACCTGACACGCTGCTTGTCAGTGTGATGGTCAATGCCAGTGAGTTGGTAGGCGACCTCCCTCTGGCAGACGCGCTGGAACGCCTTTTCCCTTTACCGGCCAACCAGTCCCCTGTGGGTCTGGTGCGTGTGGCCTGCCATGTACACGAGTTCGCACAGGCGCTACCAGCGGCCGACTGGCTGAAGTCCAGAGGCTACCGGGTGGGCTTCAACCTGATGCAGGTGGCGCACTGTACGCAGCAAGAGGTGCAGGCACTGGCCAGGCTGGCCTGCGCCTATCCCATCGAGGTTCTGTATTTCGCCGACAGTATGGGCGGCATGAACCCGCAGCAGGTAGCTCAAACCATTCGTTGGTTGCGCAGCGAATGGGCGGGTGCGCTGGGTATCCACACCCATGACAATATGGGCCTGGCATTGGCCAACACGCTGCACGCACTAAGTGAAGGGGTGACCTGGGTAGATGCCACCGTAACCGGGATGGGCAGAGGGCCAGGCAACGCACGAACGGAAGAACTGGCCATTGAGCTGGCTGAGCAGCGTGGCAGCTCTGCCAACCTGGTGCCACTCATGGCGTTGATTCGCACCTATTTCAAACCGCTGCAGCAGCAATGCGGCTGGGGGACCAATCCCTACTATTACCTGGCAGGCAAATATGGCATTCATCCTACCTATATCCAGGAGATGCTCAGCGACACACGTTACAGCGAAGAGGATATCCTGGCGGTAATCGAGCACCTCAGGATTGAAGGGGGGCGTAAGTTCAATGCCAAAGCGCTGGATGCTGCCCGCAACTTCTATCAAGGGGAACCAACAGGTAACTGGTCACCTGTCGATGCCTTTGCCGGACGTGAGGTGCTGCTACTTGGCACTGGGCCTGGGGTAGCGAGACACCGAACCGCCATCGAGGCATTCATTCACAGGCGTCGACCACTTGTCGTCGCATTGAATACACAAAGTGCCATATCCGCTGAGCTGATTGATTACCGGGTTGCCTGCCATCCGGTACGTTTGCGGGCTGACTGTGAGGCGCATAGCAAGCTACCCCAGCCTCTGATAACCCCTTTTTCCATGCTACCGGATGACATTCAGAGAGCACTGGATAAAGGTAACGTTCTTGATTTCGGCTTAAAAGTGATACCCGAAGCATTTGTGTTTAATACACATGACTGCACATTGCCGAATTCGCTTGTCGTAGCGTATGCACTGGCTATTGCCACCAGTGGTAAGGCTGCACACTTATGGCTGGCGGGTTTTGACGGTTACAGCGGTGATGATCCGCGCAGCAGAGAAATGCAAGATCTGTTGGATCTTTACCGACAACAAACAGATGCCTGCCCGATGCAAAGCATAACCGAAACGCGCTACAGCTTGCCGGCGCGCTCAGTATATGCATTTTAAAGGATGGTATTAATGAAAACTGTCGTTGTGATACCCGCACGTTTCAGCTCCAGTCGTTACCCCGGAAAACCGCTTGTGCAGTTGCTGAATAAGCCAATGATCATCTGGGTATCAGAGTTGGCAGCGCGAGCAGTTGGAGCGGCCAACGTTTATGTAGCGACCGAAAGCCCAGACATTGCCAGCGTTGTTGAGCAAGCGGGATTCAAGGCGGTCATGACCTCTGCAGATGCCATGACCGGGACGGATAGGCTGGCTGAAGCAGTGCAATGCATAGAGGCCGATATCTATATCAATGTCCAGGGAGACGAGCCGCTTGTTGAGCCTGAAGATATTATCAAGGTTCGAGATGCCAAGCTGGAGATACCCCATTACGTGATAAATGGGTTCAGTTGGATTGCTGGCGATGAAGATCCACACAATGTCAACATCCCCAAAGTCATCACTAACGAACAAGATGAACTGATTTATATGTCGCGCTCCGCCTTACCCGGGTTCAAGGAAGCGAAGAATGCACCGGCACGTTATAAGAAGCAGGTCTGTATATATGCGTTCAATCGTGAAGAACTCAGTGCATTCAAAGCCTTTGCGAGAAAAAGTACATTAGAGCACAGTGAAGATATCGAAATCCTACGGTTCCTAGAAGTAGGAAAGAAAGTAAAGATGATAGAAACGCGTCCAGGAAGCCATGCTGTAGACATACCGGCGGATGTCCCGAAAGTTGAAGCACTGCTAAGGGAACGTAGTAACCGTGAGCATTGAGCGAACCCTACAGCACTATGCAACGATAGTGTTTGACTGTGATGGCGTTGTCCTCAATTCAAACGCAGTAAAGACACGTGCCTTTTACGAAGCGGCGCTCCCCTACGGGGAAGAAGCTGCCAGGGCACTGGTTGCCTACCACACGGCTAATGGGGGCATTTCGCGTTATAAAAAATTCACTCACTTTCTCGAGACGATTGTCCCGGCACTCGCCCATCAGCCTGGACCTGATCTTGAGCAACTACTCGCACACTACGCCCACGGTGTCAGACAAGGGCTGCTGAGCTGCGACGTAGCGCCGGCGTTGCAGGCGTTGCGCAAGGCGACAACAGCCACACGCTGGTTGATCGTGTCCGGGGGTGATCAGGCCGAGTTGCGAGAGGTATTCGCCGCACGTGATTTGGCCGCGCTCTTCGACGGTGGGATCTATGGCAGCCCCGATACGAAAGACGAGATCCTGCTGCGTGAAATGAACCAGGGCAACATCGTGATGCCGGCATTGTTTATCGGCGACAGTCAGTATGACTACCGTGCAGCCAGCGCCGCGGGGCTCGATTTTGTATTTCTCAGTGGCTGGAGTGAAGTCAAGGATTGCGAGGCTTGGTGTAAACGGCTTGCAATCAAGAGTTATCGCGATCTAGCGGCGTTCATGAGTGAGTTTTAACCGGTTGAGCCATGACGTTTTAGGAAAAGCCCTCTATGCTTGTCCCCGTCATTGCGACACCCTGCAAGTATCAAAGGCGCTGAATAATCTCCCGCAGGCTGGCGTAAGCCGGTAAAGCGGCTGCATGCTCAACGGGGCCTGATCTTTATCAGTATTGCCCTGAGTTAGCAGATAACGGTGAGCAAAGCGCTGCCAAATAATCAATCAGCCAGAACCTGATAATGTTCAATAAAATATTTCTGCATATCGGTTTACCCAAAACGGGCACCACGTATCTGCAAAACGCTTTTGATGCGTTATCCCGAGAGGCATTGCTCTCGCAGACGAGTTATCCGGTGTTCAACGGAGATTGTGATCCTACGCATATACAGTCGGGTAACGGTGAGGCGATTGCTTATCAACTACTTGCGGAACACGTGCCTGTTTTTTGTGCGCAGACGGTCAAAACACTAATAGACAATCTATTGGCGGCTGCGGATCAGTCAAAGGCAAATCTGCTGATTTCGAGCGAGCATTTCAGTAATGCCGAACCCTCCCGCATGCAATACGTACTGGATGTATTGAAAGGACATGCAGCCGCTGTAGAAGTAATCGTATTTTTACGTCCGGTAGATCGTTTGTGTCATTCACGCTACCACCAGGAAGTTAAGCGTCATGCCGAATCCAGACGCTATGATGCATCATTTTTTAATGCATTCTGTACAAAGCTGCTAAGGCAGGTAGCGTTCATCGGCAACTTGCCGTGTACAGTGCATGTGGTTGACTATCGCATGGGCGGCTTACTGGCTGTGATACTGCGTATGCTCGGTGAAGATCCGAGTCTACAGGTACCTTTTACCGATACCGTGGTCAACCGGTCATTGACTAAAAACGAGCTGCAGCTGTTACGACAAATCAATTCGATTTTCAAAAGGCCAGAACTTTCCACGTCCATCAGTGACCGTTGGATATATGCCAATCCACACGCCAAAAGCGTACGTGAACAGACTGAAAGTGAGCTATTGTTTTCGGTGTGCAAAGAGCGTGTATCAGAGCGTGCAAATGACATAGTATCGCCCACCTGCCAGGCGATGCTGAATCTTCTAATGCCCCTCCATACAACGGGTGAAGGAGAGGCTGAACATGGGCGCATCATTTTCTCGGCTGAAGATCAGCCAGCCAACGAAGATTTGATGCAGATGGCGCTGGAAGAAATTGCCAAGTTACTGCAGATGAATGACTTACTCGGCGAGTATACAGAGCAATTGGTGCCTACACGTGATGCCTTTGACCCGGTGCACTACCTATTGCTCAATCAGGATGTATTGGCGGCGAAGGTCGACCCGGTAAAGCACTTTAAACAGTTTGGGTATAACGAGCGGCGTTTTACTTCATTCATTACCATTCCAAAAGTGTTTGACCAGTGAGCCCTGTGCAGGAAGCAAATAATGGTTTCGCACGAGCTAAAGGCTATTTTTATTCATATACCCAAAACGGGCGGCAGCAGCATCGAAGAAATGATCTGGCCTATGGAAAAAGGTCGCTCCGAAACACAATTATGGATGGGCTTCAAGGACGCCTACCACAATGAGTTTCAAACAGGAGGCTTGCAGCACTTACGTGCCGAGCAGGTTCGCCATGTGCTGGGGGATGAAGTTTTTTCCAGTTACTTCAAGTTCTCGATCGTCAGAAATCCGTGGGACAAGGCGCTATCCCAATACCGCTACATGGCAAGCCGCCCCGATTTGATGAATTTCATCGGCATGCATGAAGGTGACTGTTTCAAACGCTATCTTGAGCGAATCCAGACAAAAGAGCATGTGCAGTGGATGCCGCAGTATAAATTTTTGCTGAATGCTGCGGGCGATGTGCTGGTTGATTATATCGGGCGTTTTGAAGTATTTGAGCAGGCAGTCAAAGAGGCAACTCGACGCATCGGGTTATGCTGCGAGCAGGTTCCACACGTGAATGCCAGTCACTCATCTGGCACTGACGTTCTGGATCAAGAAAGTCACGAACAGGTTGCAGAACTATATAAAGAGGATATCGCACTGTTTGGCTACGGCATCAGGGATACATCCTCCTGCGAACGATAACAACATATGCTCAAACGTCACCTGGCTTAGCCGCATCAGTGATGTTTAGGCGTGGAATTTCGTATTCGGGTGTGTCAATAGGGTAGCCAATATAGCGCATGAAACGCTCAACCATATGAGTCTTGCTATATCCGAAAAATATCAGGTTATCGAACGCCGCATAAAGAAGCTCTCGTTTTCTCGCATAATCAAATAGCCAGGAGTCGTTTTCCATATATTTATATGAGTCCGGGTCATGGCTGGGCAGGATGTTATTTTTCTCAAGTTGCTTTCGATAGGAGACCTTATAGAACTCCAGCTCTCGAAAGCAGCATATGCAAGCCAGCTCATCTGAATAAGCGCTGAACAAATCCTTGAGCCTGTGATACTCATCTTCTGAGTTGAGCAAATAAAGGCCTTCGTTACTCCACAGGATATCTTTGCATCCCGCCGCCTTAGCGGCATCATAGTGCCTGGCAATTTCAGCGGGTAGGCCGTTATATAATTCGTGCAGTGCTTCAAGGCCTGAGCTCTCCATGAAGCGTTCTTTCATGGGTGAAAGGCGCTCAGGTGCCAGCGCATAGATGTTCAGTATGAAATGCGAAGGTGCGTCATACCCCAGAATGGAATCCGCGACATAGAGGCCTCGCGCCAATAAAGCGTGGCGGTTGGATTTTAAATAATGCTGGATTGAGGTCGTGCCGGTTTTATGTTGACCAATATGTATCAAGCTTCGCATAAATGATGACCTTGTCTACGCTGTCGCTACACATGCATTTCAACGACAGTATACGTTTTTCTTGAGACAGCCCTGCCAGTGTAATAATCGCATTGGCTGTGCAACGAACCCGCAATGAGCAAACGTCAGAGTCCGTCTTGTGAATCATCTGCGATGAACTTGATCGCCTGCAAATGTGCATAAATTTCTTGCACCACCTGCTCAACTGCGCGGCCTGTCGTGTCGACCCGCAGGTTTGGATGCTCTGGCTCTTCATAAGGGCTATCAATACCTGTCATGTTTACCAGGTCACCCTGTCTGGCTTTTCGGTACAGCCCCTTTGTGTCACGCGCTTCACACTGAGCCAGCGGAGTCGCGACATGAATTTCAAAAAAACGCTCACCGCCTATCAGGTGTTTTGCCAGGTGTCGCTCGTTACGAAACGGGCTAATGAAGGCAGTAATCACGACGATGCCTGCATCCTTCATCAAGGCAGCCACTTCGCTGATCCGGCGAATATTTTCGCGTCGATCATGGTCACTGAAGGATAAATCTTTATTCAGACCATTGCGTACCTTGTCACCATCGAGAATGTAGGTGTGTACTCCCTTGGCATGTAAAACCTGCTCCAGCGCGTTCGCGATAGTGGACTTGCCGGCGCCTGACAATCCGGTCAGCCATATAACCCCTCCCCGATGGCCGTTGAGTGATTCCCGATCAGTTTGTGTGATTGTTATTTCCGGCGTGTACATGGGCTACCTTTGACTGTAGAGGTGTTCTCTGTAGAGGATTTGGATGGGGCGTTCAATAAACACACGATAGCGCTATCGCTCCATCGGGCGATCGACAATTGTAGCAGTCATGCAGGTTCATCCTTGCTCAGCAGGTAGTCATAAATGAGGCCTGGATTAATGGCGCATCGTTCCTGATCAATATAATGAAAGTGATACGTTGTCTTTTTTCGTTTGAGCAGGCTGAGCAAGGTTGTTGCAGGAGGGTGTGGGTCGAATATGAGAACATCCAATTCATCACTCCATACTATGTTGGCCCATTCTGCACCTCGGATACCCACTACCTTTTTCGCTCGTTGAAAGGCTCTAATCTGGCAGCCCAATGAATGACACCCGGGTTCATAGGCAGTGGCTTGGATGCCACTCGCGTTGAGGTGATCCTGAATGGCTCGCCAATTGGTGATTTCGCGCCGACTGGTTCCGTATCCTTGGATCTCAGCTTGTCCGTTGATGTAGTAACTGGGTGGTTCTGAGCGAACAAGTAGCAGATTATCGGCCTCTACACCCTGGCAGCATGAATCTGTGGCCCAGGCGTCTTTAACTCTCTGTATGGCGGTATTTGCCGCATCATCACAGTGCCACGTATAGTCCCATTTTTCTAAAATGATAGGTTCTTCAATGGCTTCATTCCGTATGATCTCATAGCGATAGCCCAGCGAGGAGAGTGTCCTATTTAAAATGGGGGTCATCAGCGGGCCACACTCTAAGACTCGAAAGTAAGGCAATTGCCTCTTCTCTTGTTCATGAACCAGTGGTAGCAGATAGCCCAGTAAAAAATGGTAGTAATGCTCTCTTGAACCACCGCTTTTCTGCGAGGGTGTGGCGTTGAGTGCCTGATTGACGGGTTGGTGATTGGTGCTGAGGAAATGATCATCCCTGACATAGGTTGGCCATGCTGACATTTACTCATCCTCGGCGCTGAAATCAACCATTGAGAGGGCCATTCTCAGTTCTAGAGAGGTTGCCAGCGGTGTGGCAATTAGGTCCAGTAACTGGCTTTTGGTAAACCAGAGAACCTGTGCGTCCTCATCGGTGCTGTTGTGAGTACCATCTGTCAGTTTTAATAATTGAATGTGGATGGCGTGGCGCCAGAATCGTCCACCTTCTGCAGATGTGAATACTGACTGACAGACCTCGGCATTCGCAATCTCTGCCGGGTACCAAACACGTTCGCCCAGCAGTCCAACTTGGCTAGATTGAATCAACGCGTAGCACTTGGATCTGCCAACTTCCTTAAATGTCAGACGGATGTGCTTGGGTTTACACCCCACCAACAGAGGTTGTATCCACCCGCCCACTTCGCGCGCGCGTGTTTGCGCACGAAAAAATCTAATGTACCTACCGTCGCTATCAACGGTTTTATAATCAAACGGCACCTTGGCGATTGTTCTTGAGGGCGCACGACATGGCGAGTGCGCTGCCATATTCATGGGTGCCTTTATGTGAAGAAATGGTACACAAACACGCAAGTCATTGGTAATCAACTGATCATGCCGCGCCATCTGTACCAGAACGTCTTGTGTGACCCAGAAAAACCCTATCGGAGGCACAAGCAGATTATTAATTTTAAGTATCAAGTATCTTTTTTTCTTCAGAACATATAAATCCCCCCAGTCATAATTTTCAGTATCCAATAACACGGCTCCATGCTGCTGAGGGCTAACCGCCAGCTCTAAGAATGGTGTTTCTTTACCGCCGTGCTGCCTAAGATAATTATTCGGCGTTGACTGAATCGTTGCTGTGTAGTTGATGTTCTCAATCAACCCAGGCTCGTACCTCAGGTTTAATAGCGCGTAGGTTTCTCCGTCAACTTCAGCCATTACCAGCATCACAAGTGCAGGCTGATTTTGTGTGATTAGGAAGCAAGTGCCGTGCGGGTCGGTTTTATAAAGCGAAATGCTAAAGTAGTCACTTTGAGCATTGACCAAATCCAGGTCAGTGATCTGCCAATCACCTGTTTCGGTTATGCACGGCTCGGTTTTAGAGAGGGCTTGGCTTTGATTTTTATAATGCAAAAGCTGCTCAAGATTATCGAAGATACTTATTTCAGGCTTGCCATTTGATTTTTCGCTACGGTCGTGCCTCATTATACCGCTCTGCTTTTTATAATATTAATTTAATTAAAGTTTCAACTCTAACTCAACTTGCCAGGCCGGATTCTACGGGATCGAATGCGACCTGAAAGAGATCGAGGACAGTGAACGCGTGACGCCAGCCCTCTCCGCTTGAAGCAGCTTAGGGCATGGTCGGATAAAACTCAGCTGCAGGTCCCCTGCCAGACGTAGATGCGCAAGGTGATTAACTGCCTGGCCAGCAACTGAGGCCGCCTGGTGTGCTAAGTTTCAGGTGATCATCTTCTGATCCATTCAACCACGCTGAGAACACAATCAGCCCAGAGGTTATCGTGCAACGGATACACCGCCCCTAACGCTCTCGGTTTCTAAGATGAATCCAGTCAACGATCTCACCTTCCGGCACATAACCATGCACGGTTTCGCGCAGCAGCACCCGTACGCGAGCGTAATCGTCCTCACTGATCGCAGCCAGTAGCGCCTGCAAGCGAGCCTTGAGCTCGTTCCAGGGCAACATGTCTTCTTCCGCGCGCATGATCATCGGATGCTCGGTCGGCTTCACATCATCACCGATCAAAAGCTCTTCATAGAGCTTCTCGCCCGGGCGCAACCCGGTGAACTCAATACCGATGTCGCCATGCGGATTGCGCTCATCACGAACAGTCAGACCAGACAAACGGATCATCTTCTCGGCCAGATCAGCGATCTTCACCGGCTCGCCCATATCCAGTACGAACACATCACCGCCCTGCCCCAACGAACCGGCCTGAATGACGAGCTGTGCCGCCTCGGGAATCGTCATGAAATAGCGGGTGATATTCGGATGCGTAACCGTCACCGGCCCACCCTGCTTGATCTGCTCTCTGAACAATGGAATCACTGACCCGGAAGAGCCCAGTACATTGCCAAACCGCACCATGGTGAAACGGGTCTTGTTGACGTGATGAACGCCTGAATCATCACCGAACAGCAGTGGCACAGACTCACGACTCAACGCCTGCAGCACCATCTCAGCCAGGCGCTTGGTGCTGCCCATCACATTAGTGGGTCGTACCGCCTTGTCGGTAGAAATCAAAACGAAATTGGCTACACCCGCCTTGATCGATGCCTGCGCGGCATTGAGCGTACCAACCAGGTTATTGAGCACGCCTTCTGCGACGTTATGCTCGACCATCGGCACATGCTTGTACGCAGCTGCGTGATAGACAGTGTTGACGCGCCAGGCCTGCAGAATGTCGCACAACCTATCGACGTTACGGATAGATCCGAGAATTGGCACCAGTTTGATCGGCAGCGACTCCCGTTCAATACGCTGCTGCAATTCGCCATGGATGCTATAGAGATTGAACTCGCTGTGCTCGAAAAGCAGCAAGGTCCGCGCGCCGCTAGCGAGAATCTGCCGACACAGCTCCGATCCGATGGAGCCACCAGCGCCGGTCACCAGAACCACCTGACTCTTGATACAGCGCTCGAACAAGTCTTGCCGAGGCGGCACCGCATCACGCCCGAGGAGATCAGCTATGTCGACCTCCTGAATATCCTCGACCTTCACCCTTCCACTGGCCAGGTCGGTAAACCCCGGTACGCTGCGAACATGCAATGCGTAAGGCTCTAAAGCATTAAGTATCTCGCGCCGCCGCGCTCGCGAAATAGACGGCATCGCAAGCAGAATCTCATCAGCCCCCGTCTCGTCGATCATCTGGGGGATGTGCTTAGGCGTATACACACGCAACCCGGCGATGACACGATTGGCAACCCCTGCATCGTCGTCCACAAAGGCAACAAGGCGCATCGTCTTGCTCAAGCGCAGAGCTGCAAGCAACTGATTGCCGGCAGTACCGGCACCATAAATAGCCACACGCGCCACACCGTTGTCAGCATTGCCATGCAAGCTGAGCGGATCCAGCCAGTTGCCGATGAAAAACTGACGCATCGCCAAACGCAAGCCGCCCAGTAGCAGCAGGCTGAGCCACCAGTAATTGAAGACCATCGAACGCGGCACAATTTCCGTTGGCCCGCGATACCAATAAACAGCAAGTGCCAGAACCAACGCCGACAGAGTTACAGCCTTGGCGATAGTCACAAGCGCATCGCCGCCGACATAGCGCATAACCGCCCGATACATACCCATACGAATGAAGATGGGCAGGGCAATCAACGGCGCTGCGATAAACAACCAGCCATGCCCGTCGAAAGGCTTGGCCGCAAAAAAGTCTCCAAGGCGCACAGCGAAGGACAACCAAAGCGCAGCCCAGATGAGCAGCATGTCGGCGACCAACTGAAGCAAGCGTTTCTGCCGTCTAGGCAGCGCGACCAGAAATTCACGCATAACAACCATCCCTAAAGCTCCGCCCAGCCGCTGCTTGGCAGCAGAGCTGCATCCAGTGTCATAGACGGATCAGTCATCAGCGCACGACGCGATCACCACCGCCCCTACCCAGAACCGTCTGAATGATCAGCCTGAAATACAGGGACAGCGACAACGCACGAATCATTTGAGCATCCGTCTCGGCCAGCAGCCTTGGCGTAGACATATCGATACTCTGGACCTGAGCCACACCCGTGATACCAGGCCGTACGTCGTACACGCCAAGCGCGGATCGCTCTGCAATCAGCTCTGCCTGATTGAACAGATTAGGACGCGGCCCCACCAGGCTCATCTCTCCCTTCAGCACATTCCAAAGCTGTGGCAATTCATCAAGCTTGGTGCGGCGCAAGAAACTACCCATGGGCGTAATCGATGCAGAGGACGCCAAATGACTGGCAACCGAGGCAGTGTCAACCTTCATGGTACGAAACTTCACCAAAACGAATGGTTTCTGGTTACGCCCTACACGCTCCTGCCGGAAAAGCGGCGACCCTGTGTCGAACAGCCCCAACACATAGATCAACAGCAGTACTGGAAAACCGAACACCAACCCCAGCAAAGCAAACAGAACATCAAACAGACGAATCACGAACACACCTTCTCAAACCTTCTTTGACGGAAACGGGAGGCTCCCAGCCCAGTAACTCTCGTGCTTTGCTGATATCCACCTGCAGCGAGCCCAACAAACGCTGCGCTACCGCACGCTTACCAAACAAACTCGCCGCCAACCCAAGCATGCCGGCCGGTACCGGAATCAGACGAGCTGGCCGCCCCATCGCCTTGGCCACAGCACGCAGCAATTCAGTAGTGGAAAGATCATCGCCATCACCGGCCAAAAATACTTGGTTAGCAGCAGCAGGATGCTCAACGCAACAAATGATCAGATTAACTAGATTATCGATACCTACAAAGGAGCGTTTGTTATGAATGGCGCCGAGCGGCAAGGGCAGTCCTTTACTCATTAGTTTGATCAAACTGGCAAAATTACCCTTCACCCCATTTCCATAGACCAGTGGCGGACGGATGATCACAACCTCCATTCCGGTTTTGTCTGCCAACTGCATAAGCCCAACTTCTGCTTCATGCTTAGAGATACCGTACGCATCTTCTGGCCCAGGAGTATCAGATGCCCTGAATGGGCAGCCGACAGAGGTTGATTCACCATTGACCTTGATCGAACTAATGAAAATAAAACGCCGGACACCTGCTTCAGCAGCTTGCCGAGCAAGGTTCAGCGTGCCTTCGACATTTACGCGACGATACTCTGCTAAAGGGTCGACAACCTCATCCTTCATGATGTGAGCGCGAGCTGCAGCGTGGATAACTACATGCTGACCTTCTACAGCTGAAAACCAGTCAGTCTTTGCCGAAAACTCCCCGACCACATGGCTCGCCGAGCACAACAAAGGATTCTGAGTACGGAGCGCGACAGTCAAAGTGAAGTCTGTTCTCCGTTTGATTTCGACCAAGAGTGCGCCACCTAAAAACCCAGAAGCACCAGTCAGCAAGATATTCATATGCAACTCAGCCTTTATGCCAGACAGTCCGATTGATGTAATCGGTGTAACTCAGAACCACCCGCACAATCTGGAGTGACACTGGCCCGCCCTGATAGTCTGGCACTAAAGGTATGGCTCGACTGCCTGTCTGATGTTGGCTGGTGATGACCTTGACTGCGGCCATCACTGACTCCTTCTTCAGCCCGCTCATGATCAGCGTACCCTGGTCCATCCCCTCAGGGCGTTCGTGGGCATTGCGCAGCGTCACCGCTGGCAGATTGAGCAACGAGGCTTCCTCGGTGATAGTGCCGCTGTCGGAGAGCACACAGAAGGCGTTCATCTGCAGCTGAATGTAGTCGAGCAGGCCGAATGGTTTGGAGAAACGGATCAGTGGGTGCTCAAGCGATTCGCCCAGCGCCTCCAGTCGCTTACGTGTACGCGGATGGGTCGAGACAATCAGCGGGAAGCCATACTCATCTGCCAGCGCTCGCAGGGTAGCAAGCAGATCGCGCAGGTTATCCGGAGTGTCGACGTTCTCTTCACGATGGGTGCTGACAATGAAGAACTTTCCGGCCTCAAGCCCCTCACGAGCCAGTACCTCGGACGCCTCGATCTTCGACCTGTAGTAGTCCAGCACCTCATGCATATGCGAGCCAGTCTTGATGATGGTCTCAGGGCGGATGCCCTCAGCGATCAAATAGCGACGGGCATGCTCGGTGAGCACCAGGTTGATGTCGGAGAGATGGTCAAGCACCTTGCGGTTGAGCTCTTCCGGCACTCGCTGATCAAAGCATCGGTTGCCCGCCTCCATATGGAAAACCGGAATCTTGCGGCGCTTCGCAGCGATCACTGCCAGGCAAGTATTGGTGTCGCCATAGAGCAGCAACGCATCAGGCTTCTCCAGTTCGAACACGGCGTCCGCCTTGGCAATCACCTCGGCGATGGTCTGAGCGGCGGTCTCACCGGCTGCACCGAGAAAGTGATCGGGCTTGCGGATCTCCAGATCGTCAAAGAATACCTGGTTGAGCTCGTAGTCGTAATTTTGCCCTGAGTGCACCAGCACATGATTGACCTGGCGGTCCATCTCGGCAATTACCCGGCTCATCTTGATCAATTCGGGGCGGGTTCCGACCAGTGTCATGACCTTAAGCATCGAGCTGCTCCTTGATGTAATCAAGCTTTAATAAGAGTTCCTTGATGCCGGGTACGTCCAGACGATGGGTATTGTGTGAGGTATAGTCATCCAGCTCGGAGATCTTCTTCTCACCCTCGACGAAGTATTTCTTGTAGTTCAGATCGCGGTTATCGGCAGGAATGCGGTAGTAGCGCCCCATATCTTCGGCCTTGGCCATTTCCTCGCGCGAAACGAGCGACTCGTAAAGCTTCTCGCCATGTCGAGTACCGATGACTCGCACCGGATTGTCATGACCGAACAACTCCTTGAGCGCCTGGGCCAAATCTCCAACGGTTGAAGCGGGTGCCTTCTGCACGAACAAGTCACCCTGCTCGCCATGCTCGAAGGCATGCAGCACCAGATCGACCGAATCCTCCAGGGACATCAGAAAACGTGTCATCTGCGGGTCGGTCACGGTCAGCGGCTCCCCGCTGCGTAGTTGGTCGATGAACAGAGGGATCACCGAACCGCGCGAAGCCATCACGTTGCCGTAGCGAGTGGCACAGAGCACGGTGCCGCCCTTGGGAATCATCCGCGACTTGGCGACCATCAGTTTCTCGGCCATGGCCTTTGAGATACCCATGGCATTGATCGGATACACCGCCTTGTCGGTCGAGAGTACCACCACGCGCTTTACGCCGCTGGCGATAGCGGCATTGAGCACATTCTCGGTACCGTTGACGTTAGTGCGCACCGCCTCCATCGGGTAGAACTCGCAAGAGGGCACCTGCTTGAGCGCCGCCGCGTGGAAGATGTAATCAACACCGATCATGGCCTGTTTGAGGCTGTCACTGTCACGCACATCGCCTATGTAGAACTTGACCTTGTCATTGGCCAGGGCAATACGCATGTCTTCCTGCTTCTTCTCATCGCGGGAGAAAATACGTATCTCACGTACATTGGTATCGAGGAAGCGCCGCAAAACCGTATGTCCAAAGGAACCGGTGCCACCAGTGATCATCAACACCTTATCGTCGAACATAGAACCTTCCAGAACGTGAACGCAGCTATATGGCTGCGCGGATTCTCTTTCGTCAGCGCAGACTAGCGCTGCTCGTACATATGCCGGACCAGCTCCGGCCAGTTCGGCGCTACATAGCCGGTAGCCTGGCGAAAACGCGAGCCATCCAGCGATCTGTCGATCACCAGTGCATCATCCGGGCTAATCTCGATTTGCTTGGCGTACTGCGCCGCCACCAGGCTCAGCAGTTTGAACTTGTCGATGGGCGCGGCGGCGACATGATACAAACCATTGAGGCGTGAGTGCGGGATGACAAAGTCCTTCATCACACGCGCCAGCTCAACCGTCGGCAGCCCTGAGAAGATCGCTTTGGTGAAACCCTTTACGTCGCCTCTCTGGGAGAGAAACCAGTCAACCAGCGCATAGCTGGAACCAAGCTCGTGACCGATGATCGAGGTGCGAACGGTAATGGCATGCGGCAGATCGTGCAGCTCGCCGATGTACTTGGATTTGCCGTAGAGGTCCTCCGCATCCGAGAGATCACCCTCCTGATACAACCCCTTGCGACCGGAGAACACGCAGTCGGTACTGACATGGATGAGCCTCGCACCGACCAGCTCGCAGAGACGCGCCAACCGGTGCGGCAGCATGGCATTGATCGGTAGCGCAGTAAGCGGATCGTTGGCGTAGGCCAACTGCTTGATCAGGCCTACGCAGTTGATAACCACATCCGGTCGGATCTTGGCCATCACCGCAGCCAGCGCATCCTGATCAAGCACATCGACGCCACACAGTAGGCGTGCATGGCTATCCGCAGCAAAGTACCGTAGCGCGGCAGCACTACGCAGCGTACCCCAGACCTCGTGCGCATCATCGGCACTGAATACGCGAAAGACGGCATTGCCAAGCATGCCGGTGACACCCAAAACCAGAACCTTTACCACTACAGATACCTTCGATAAGCAATCAAACCCAATGAATCATGCGGCCGTACGGCGAAACAGCATGCCGCATAACTTGTCCGCGACATACAACATCAGGAGCATTAGGGCGATGCTACCGAACAGCTTGTAGCTCTGCATCGGCACATAGCCAAAACTGGTGAACCGGTAGGCGACAACCTGCGCAATCAGCGCACAGAGCACCAGGTTACGCCCGACGAAGCGATACGTCAGGTATTCCAAAGCGGCAGCGAAGATGGAGAATGCAGCCACAGCAGCGAACAAAAAAAGGTAGGAGCCGGGGTAAAAGAGGAATGCGACATAACCGGGCAGCGAAATGAAGTGGCGCCCGTTCTCGCCGGTGTTCGAATGATAAGAATTGATAAAGTGCTTGTCGTAGAAACTGGTCGCCGCGGGGTCGAAACGCTCAGCCAGGGCCTGCTCGAACAGCGCATCGCCAAGGTCTTGCTTGTCAATCACCGACATGACGCCTTCGATACCGACCCAGCGATCAAGAAACAGGGCTTTAGTTTGCGTCTCTACGCTTGTTCCAAGTGATGCGTAATCAAAAAAATACGAACGCAGGTTATTCACTGCCAACATAGAACTAATGAAGAGAATAAAAAACAGCAACCCAACATATAGCAGCAACCCTGCGCGCAGCCGTGCCTCGATACGTCGGAACAGTGCCGCTCCACCATATATCAGTGCGCCAGCATTAAGGACCATGCCACGACTCAAAATCGAAACACTTGAGACAAAGCACTCCAGCAGCGCCAGCGTAGCGACAATCCAGACCTGGTCGCGATTGCGCTCAAACTCGAAACGCAGCATAACTGCGGCTAAGGCTGCCAGGCCGAAAGTCAGCAACCACGTGTAGACGCCGTTCAGGCCGAATGGCAGCTGAGTCCTGGCCACCATGCCGCGCTGATAAATACCGAACCAGGCATTCGAAATGCCAATCAGCAGCACAAGCCCAACAAAACCAGCCAGCACCAGCCAGCGAAAGCGCAGGTAAAACGCATAGAGTCCGGGGAAAGCGTCCTGCTCCAGATTCTGTGGGTAGCAAAACAGCCGTGCACGCACGAAACGCACCAACAGCAGAGCGGCAAAGGCGCAGGATGCGACCAGCAGAGCCTGATCCCAAGACTGTGGCGTGCCCTCGAAAGAGCCTACCGGCACCGTGAATGCACCGTCCATGAATGCCACCCGCACGCTGAACTTGAGCCAGAAGCCGATCCACAGCAGCGCGCCGATGAAGGCATCGAAGAAGATCGCGCCACGGTCAAAACCGAAGAACAGCAGCGCAGTAGAAAGTGCCGTGAATAGTAGATAGACCCAGGCGCTACCTTGGTATTCGACCAGCGTGCAGCAGGCGAGTACGGCTATTAACGCGAATACGACCAGCCACACAGACTTGATCAGAACTTGCCAGCGCATAAAACCCTCAGACATTCTTTTTATTAAACGTTGCATCACATGCCGCTGGCCGCGCTAACTGCGCCAGCAGAACCCCCCAGAAAAAGAAAGTTAGAATTCCCGGATAGGGTTGACGCAGCCCAACTTTTAGCGAGTTATCGACAAGCACCCAAAAAAGCAAAACCCCGACAAGACCGAGCAAAGCTGGCTGACGCCATACCCCACAAAAATCAGAAGCCACTTTGAACAGGGTATAAAGGATCAAGCCAAACAGAGGCAATAGCCCAACACAACCAAAAACATACAAAACATCAAGGTAATAATTATGCGAACTTGGGTACAAATTGCGGTCAATAGCCTGCGTATGCCCCAATAGCAAACCCCTGCCATCGTCGAGCACCTTACCACTAAAGTAAGACCAGTAATCTGTTCGCTCCAAAATATTCACAGGCAACCCCGCGCCAGAAGAAAACTTCTGTGCAAAGGATGGCCGCCCTGCCATGTCCACATAGCCCAACCAAGCGCCCATCCCGAGAAAGGCAACTAAGACACACACATTAACCGCTCTTGAACCGAGATACCTAACAGCATACCCACTCGTCGCCAAGATCATAAAAAGCATCGCCGCCATAGCCTGCGATTTGACCACATAAATCGCCATCAAAAATCCGAGCACCCATAGATTCCAGGATGAACTTTTGTCATCCCGAGCAAACACCAAAAACCAGTAAAGCCCAACAAACATAACCGGCACATACTGTAGATGCTGATAGACACTGAATAGATACAAGCTTGGTGAAAGATACCCATAACCAAGCTGCCAACTACTGAACAATTGCACAGGAACAACAAGCCATAGAACCCATGCTGCCGAACTGGAAAGAACTGGAATAGCTCGTGACTGCTGACCGAACTGCTCGCCCATTATCAATGCTGCCACAGGCAACAAATACTGAATCAACAACATGAGCCGTTCACTGGAAACCGGACCCGCCAGTAAAGTACTAAGAAGCATCCCCAAATATAAAAAAAAGAAGGCCAACAAGGACCGCCGCACCCTTGAGTAGCCACCAAAAAAAGCCAACCCCAAATAGCAAGCAAAAATCGAAAACGGCAGTGGCAGTTGTGACAAAACCCCATCACTTGAAAAAACAATCTCCTTCGAATTGAACACCCCGCCTTTCAATTGAAAGAACACCGGCATCATGAGCATGACCGCAAGCAGCAAAGGAATCGCATGCCCACCCAAGCGAACACCCAGCAGCCTGGGCAAGCCACCCTTTTCGCTCGCGTAAAAAATGTAAGAAAGGAAGGCCCCCAGCAGGTACAAAAGAGCCAGCGACTCAGTGCCGCCCCAAATGAAAAGCAGCGGAATACTCACCACCAGCAGGATATTTGCCAGGATATCCGAGCCGAATACGTCCCCGCCGACATTGTCTTGAATGATGCGCAAGCGAATACGCTGCGCCAGCACCATAACCACACCACCCGCCAGCGAGTAACCCACCGCCAGCCAGAACAACTGCCCCTTGTGCGTCCAGTCGAGCACCTGCGGCAGGCTCAATACCAGTGCCACCAGCCCCACGCCCGCTAGTAGCAGTGCTATCAGCATCAAGTTGAACAGCCTTACCACCCCTGCCGGCCCGGACGAACGCTGTTCGTGACGCACCATGGTCGGCCCTAGCGCCTGGGAGAACACTGCACCAAGAATGCCGCCCAGGGCGAAGGCCGAGAAGAGGTCACCAGCCACCTGCTTGCCCGCCAGCAGCAGGATAAACAGTCGAAACACGTACACCGAGACACCGATGGCTACAGTAGAACCGAAGTGCGGCAACAACTGGCGGATACTCGGCAGCAATGGCATAGGGTGGCTCAAGGCCCGGCCTAGCAACCTCAAGCTGACGCTACCGATCAGTGGCGACAGGCTCCAGAACAGGATCATCGGAAGTGCCAGGTCGCCGCCATCGAGCAGAGCCAGCAGCAACGCCAGGCCGAGGCAGGACTGGATCAGCAGGAAGAACAGTGCCGCACGACTCTGGTGATGAAGCTCCTGCTCACTGAGGAAGATTTCCGCCAACCACTCCGCAGCCCGCCGCACCACAAGCAGCAGCACGAAAAGCCAGCCGCCATCGACCACACCAATACACAGCATGAAAGCCAGTAAGCCCAGCGGCAGCAGCAGCATTAGGCGCAGGCGCAGAATACTGGCCGCGTCGACCTTGCCGGACTCGGCCAGGATCAGGCTACGCGCATTGCCGGAAAAGGCGTAGAAAAGCGCCACCGTGGCACCATGGATCAGACCGAAATCGGCCGCCAGCGCCGGCTTGCCGAATAGGCTAAGACCGATCATCACCAGCATCATGGCGAAGGTATTGGCCATGAATGCGGCAGGATACAGCAGCACACTCATCAATCTATCCTTATGCAGGGTACGCCCCGAGCGCTTCCTTTAATTCAAACACTCAGCAACTCGACCAGTCGGCGCACCTGACTGGTCATCTCGAAGTGGGCATCGAAATAGGCCCTCCCGCAACTGCCCATGGCGGCACGCTCGCTGACACCAAGTGCCTGCATACGTCGGATGTTGGCCACCAGCGGCAGAACCTGCTCGGCCGGAGAGGCCAGCCCGGCTTGTGCCTCGCAGACCACCCTTGCCCCCTCGCCATTCATGCAGGCCAGGATAGGTCGGCCGGCGGCCATGTACGCCTGGATCTTACTGGGAATGGTCTGGGCGAATGCCGGCTCGTCACTCAGCGACACCAGTAAGGCCGAGGCACGCTCGAAAATCTGCGGCATGGCCTCCATCGGAAAACGTCCCGGCAACACCAGGTTATCCAGCCCCAGCGCATGCTGCTGGGCCTTGAGCCAGGCCAGGCGACTACCGCTGCCCACCAGCACCAGGCGGATACGCGGCTCATCGCGCAGATGGAGCGCCGCCTGCACCAGAGTATCGAGCGACTGAGCAGTACCCAGGTTGCCGGCGAACACAACACAGAAGTGCTGTTCGAGCAATTCGAGCAACTCGCCAGGCACCGGCACCACAGCCCTGTCGCTGCTGACGCCCATGGAATTGGGGTAATACTTGATCTTCGCGCGATCGGCATACTGCGCCACCGGTTCGACGAATGCCCGCGATTGCACTAGCAAGGTGTCGCAAGGACGGTAGATAGCACGCACCACCCAGCCCACCGCACGCAACAGGTACGGATTGCGCACGAAGCCAGTGGCCGAAAGGCTCTCAGGCCACAGGTCCTGCACCCACAAAGCCAGCTTCGCCCTCTTCAACCACTTGAGCAGGATCGCCGGGATCGCCTGGATGATCGGCGACGGAGCAAACACCAAGATGGCGTCGAACTCACGCCCACGAAGCATCCACGGCAGGCACATCAGAGCACTGAACACAAAGGACAGGTAATTCAGGATCAAACTCTTAGCACCGCCCTGCCCACGCGGCCATAGTGGCACCCGAAGCACCTCGATACGCCCCAGATAATGCTCATGCTGAGTACCCGACGCGCGGTAGCCATCGAAGATTTTGCCGTCTGGATAGTTGGGCTTGCCGGTGGCGACCACCACCTCGTGCCCCTGCTCTTCTAGCGTGCGCACGATGTCGTTAATGATGAAGTTTTCTGGCCAGAAATACTGGGATAACACAAGGATTCTCACGGACGATCAGTACCTATGAGAACCCTCATTTGCTCCAGAGGCTTAGATGCCTGGACACCGAGGCAAGACTGGGCGAGAAAGTTCATATGCGCTTGCACCTCTGCCCTCGCCCAGCAAGGCAGCCTGCAAACACTGGTCTCAGCAACTCAGCTGTCACTTATACGCTCCATCACGAAGTTCAAGGAATTACGATTTTTAGAGCTTTGCCGGTCGCGTCGTAACGCTGCTGCAGAACCGTTGTAAATTGCTGCCTAGCTTCAATTTCGCCATGGACGACACGGACCTCTGATGGCCAGTGCGCCATCCGGGTAACAAAGCTAACCAGCCCCTGTTGATCAGCATGAGCCGAATAACCACCTATGGTATGCACCTGAGCCCGAATGTCATAGCGCTGCCCGTCAAACTCCGTATAGCCACTTCGCGGACCAAAGCGCTGGATCTGTCGTCCAGGCGTACCTTCAGCCTGGTAGCCGACAAAGAGCACATCATGCCGCTCATCACCGAGCATGGCTTTGAGGTAATTGACGATACGCCCGCTGGAGCACATGCCGTTGCCGGCTATGACGATGGCCGGTTGGGCGGTTTGTGCCAGACGGTTGACCATGGCCAGGTGAGCCTGGTGGCTATCGACCGTCAGCAGGTTACGGAAAGCCAGTGGGTTACGGCCTTTGGCCAGGCGCGCCCTCGCCTCTGCATCCCAGAAGTGATCAAGCTCGCGATAAACCGCCGTAAAACGACTGGCCAGCGGGGAGTCGAGGATAATCGGCAAATTCGTCCAGTCGAGCACTGGCGCTGTACGCGAGCCAGCCTTTGTGGCAGCAGGCTTTACCTGGCCGGCCTCTTTGAGCGCTCTGCGATGGATGATGTCTTCGAGCTCGTACAGTAGCTCCTGAGTACGGCCAATGCTGAAGGCCGGGATCATGACGGTGCCCTGGTTGCTCAGCGCATGTTCGAGCACTTTCTCCAGTCGCGCACGCCGGCTGCGGCGGTCTTCGTGCAGACGGTCGCCGTATGTGCTTTCGATGACCAGAATATCGGCTTTGTAGGGGGCTTTAGGCGCCGGGAGGATGGGGGCATGTGGCGCACCAAGGTCGCCGGAGAACACGACACGCTTCTTCTCGCCCGTCGCGGGGTAGTGCAGATCGACTTCGACGTAGGCCGAGCCGAGGATGTGGCCAGCACGCTGTAGACGAATGCGCGCTTTGAGCTGCCTCGTGTCGATCAGGGTGAACCATTGCTTGTAGGGTAAGGCGACAATGCGCTGCTCGATCAGTTTGAGGTAGCGCTCGACCTGCTTCTGGTCACGACTGAAACCCAGCTTGAAGGCATCTTCGAGGACGATGGGCAGGAGCTTGGCCGATGGTTCACTGCAGAGGATCGGGCCTTTGAAGCCGGCTGCCAGCAGGTAGGGAATGCGGCCCACGTGGTCGATGTGAACGTGGGTAGCGACCAACGCCTTGATACAGTCGAGGGCGAAATCGATGCCGAGCTTGCCGGCCCCTGCACGTCCTTCTGGTGATGTTTCAGCGCCTTGGAAGAGACCGCAATCGATCAGCAGCGCATACTCATTATCCATCTGTAGCTGATGGCATGAGCCCGTAACGCCCGTGACAGCGCCGTGATGAACAATGGAGGGGTATCGCACGAGTCAATCCCTAACGCTGGCGAAACTTACAGGGACTCAGCCCAGTAGTACGGATGACTGTTCAGAGAATGGCAATTGCCTGAACTGGCTGGAAACCTTATATCGGTGCAGCTTGAGAAAACCCGCACACCCAGCCGACTTCCCATGATTTCGCACGCATGACAAATCGTGACGCAAGACGGCCACCTAATCAGGGGAATGGCACCAACGGTAAGGACAAAGCGCAGTTACTCATCCTCATTGACGCGATCACGCAACTCCTTGCCCGGCTTGAAGTGCGGCACGAACTTACCATCCAGACGTACTGACTGGCCGGTTTTGGGATTACGCCCTACGCGCGGAGCGCGGTAGTGCAGGGAGAAGCTGCCGAAGCCACGAATCTCGATACGGTCTCCCGTGGCCAGCGCCTGGGACATTTGCTCCAGCATGGTCTTGATGGCCAACTCGACATCCTTGGAGGAGAGCTGACCCTGGTGGGTGACGATTCTTTCGATCAACTCCGACTTGGTCATGGTTTTCCCTTCTTTTTCAAGCGGCTAGAAGACTCGATGAATCGGTTTTAGCATGCTGATCAGCGTTTGAACAGCCTAAAAACAATGTGTTGGCGAGTTTTGCGGCGAGCTGTGTAACGGGGCGCTGTGTGACCGGGCAGGGTTAGATTACCGCTGCCGCACCTGGGATGAACCTTTAGGGCCTGAGGATGGTTGGCGCCACCCCACGCGCCGACCGCTGCCGACAAGCCGGCGAAAAGGCCTGGCTTCTCGACCGCGATCACTGCGCCGTCAAGCGTGGCGCTGGGCGAACCGGTTTTCGTTCCTGCTCGGGGAGTTCGGCGTCCGGACTTCCGGGCAATCAGGGCGAAATCCATAGCCGATTTACCCACCTGACATGAGCCAGGAGCGGACCCTGTGCATCCCCTGCTGTGCCCAGGTTCACATCAGAAACGGTCGAGTTCGATCAGTCACCGGGAGAGGGTCAGGCCGGGGCGCGTCAGGTTCTGTACGAAAAGTCGTGGAGCGAAGGTCAGGCGATAGGGAAGAGAACAGCCAGAGGTTGGCAGCCTGAGGTGAGCCGCATTACGCCTGAAGGCGGTTGTTACGGCCTGCGATTCATCGTCTGGGTGGGTTCAACTCAGCCAATCAACGACCTGCGTGGCATCGAACGGCCAGTTCAACTCGCTGCCCGTATCGCATCGGCGCAACACCGGAATGCGCAGACCGTATTGCTCGACCATTCCCTCGTGCTCGGCAATGTCGATCAACTCGACCAACAGGCCGTTCTCCACGAACGGCATCAACAATGCCTCCGCCACCTCACAGAGGTGACAACCCAGGGTTCCGAAGAGTTGGCATTCAGGCTTCATGTGCGCACCACCTTGTCAGCGAGGCGCGCAGTTTAGCACCGTCATGTATCAGCTTGCGCCAGGCGCAGCGCCCGCCTGGCGGGCAAGCAGCGATTGCAGGCCGTCAAGCAGGCTGCGGTTGAGGCTGTCGGCTTTCTCCAGGCGCGTCGGATCAAAGCGCTCGTCGAGCGAGAAACCGCCCTTGAGCAGATCCTGGAGCAATCCACCGGCATCCTGGGTGAGGTCACTGGCAGTGCGCAGGGCATCGAGCAGCCCCTGGGCATACTCCTGCAGCCCGCTGTTCACCGCACTGACGCCCTGCCCGGCCACTGCGCCGTAGGCATCGGTAGCCTGGCGCACGCTGGTCTGGGTCAGCCGCAGCGACATCGATGCCAGTTGCTCACCATCCATATCCAGTGCCATGGCGCGATCGAAGGCGCCCGCCAGATCACCCGCAAAAAATGTGTCGGAGAGTTCCTGCACCTGATTGAAGAGTTTCTCCAGCGCCTTGAGCTCGTCATCATCCAGCTCGCCCTCGACTTCCACTTGCCAGGCGCCAATACGCAGGCTGCCGGACTGGCTGCTTGCCGACACCATCGTGGACGTGCCATCGCTGGAGGCGGCAAAGCTGCTCTGCGACCAACTGGCTGAAGCCTGCGCAACGGAGAGACGCAAACGGTCACCATCACGGGTCGTGACGGACAGCTCGAAGGTCTCTGCCAGGGCACTGAAGCGCTCGCTGTATCCGGCAACGGCAAGGCTGCCCGAGGCATTCAGAGCCGAGCTGCCGAAGCGCTTGTCGAGCGCGCCCAGGCCATCCTGAATGCGCGTGTAGGTGTCGTCGATATCACCCGCTACCTGACCGTTGAGTGCGCCCATGCCATCGAGGATCTTACGTGCTTCGGCAAAGCCCTTCTCCACGCCGTCGCGGGCCTGTGACAACAGCTTGTCCAGCCTGGCCGGATCAGCCCCGGAAGCGGCCTCAGCCTGCAGGCGCTGATCGATGAACCCCAGCACACGCTCCGCGACCTTTTCAGGCGTGAATTCCTCGCGCGGAGCATTGAGCGCTCCCGGCTGCAACCCAAGCCTTTCGGCCAGTCGGTTTGCCAGTGTGGCCTGGGCATCGACAGCGTTATTACGCGCTGCCAGAGGCTGATTGGCTTGCGTCGCGCGGGAGGCGGCGGAGTTGAGTGAGCTCAGAAGATTCATGACCGGGTACCTGGGCAGGTTGTCTGCCGAACTTAACGGCCTCAAAGCTGCGCACTTTAATCCTGATCGACCAACGGTTATCGATGGCCTGAAAAAAGCTCGATGCCGGGAGCGGAGATAACCGGGTCAGGCTTTCCGATACTCGCCACACGACACTGCCTGCGCACTCAACAGGGCCTGGCACCGGCAGGGGCGCTTACCACATCAGGTCATCAGGGATCTGATAGGCGGCATAGGGATCATCGGCATCCGGCTCTTCGACATGAGTATTGAGCAGGACGATGCGCGAGGCGTCGCGCTCCTGAATTTTCAGCGCCGCTTCACGCGGGATGATTTCGTAGGCACCACCATGACGTACGATGGCCAGCCAGCCGTTGGACAGCTTGTTGCGCACCAGGGTGTTGACCGGCAGGCGCTTGACCTTCTTGTCGTCGACGAAGTTGTAGTAGTCCTCACCGTCGAGCTTGGGCAGCCGCGAGCGTTCGATCAGTTGCTTGATCTGCGCAGTACGAGCCTTTTGTTCGGCCTTTTCCTGCTGCTGACGATTGAGTTCCTGATCACGGGCGGCCTTTTCAGCCTGGGCCTGCAGCGCGGCCTGGCGGGTGGAATCATCCAGCTCAGCCTGACCTTTCTTGGCCAGACGCTGCTGTTTCTGTTGTTGCTTGCCAGCCTGTTTGGCCTGCTTTTCATTGACCAGACCAGCTTTGAGTAGCTGGTCACGCAGGGAAAGACCCATGACTAAAGATCCTGAACATGATGTTGTTGCAGCGGCGCCCGGCACCACCGTTTCGAGCGCCCAGCATAATGACTTACAGCCCGCCGCTCCAGCCGCGTAGCCCGGATACAATCCGGGAGGGACGAATCGAGCATTTCCCGGATTGCATCCGGGCTACGGTTCTCAGCAGACGGGAGACTGCTTCTCCCGCTTCTTCGCCTCGCCCCACAGGGCATCCAGTTCTTCCAGCGAGCAACCCTCCATGCTGCGCCCGGACGCCCGCACGCTGCTCTCGATAAAGCGAAAGCGCCGCTCGAACTTGCCATTGGCCGCACGCAGCGCCGCCTCGGGATCGACCTTCAGGTGGCGTGCCAGGTTGCTGACGACGAAGAGCAGATCGCCAATTTCCTCGGCCACCGCCTCGGTATCGTTTTCGCTCATGGCCTCGAGCACTTCATCCAGCTCTTCGCGCACCTTGTCTACCACCGGCAAGGCTTCGGGCCAGTCGAAACCGACCTGGGCCGCACGCTTCTGCAGCTTGGCCGCACGCGACAGCGCCGGCAGCGCCGTCGGTACATCATCGAGCAGGGATAGCTGCTCGGGTGCAGCGGCCTTTTCGGCGCG
>CAZIZA010000005.1:0-40179 GCA_964543555.1 uncultured Pseudomonas sp. | reverse complement strand
ATCTCGGCTCCGGCGGCCTGATCATGATGCTGTCACTGGTGGTGATCACCACCCTAATCACCCCATCATTTCAACACACCATCACCCGCCCACTTTCCGCCTGACCAGTTCAACAAACCCCGACACCTCACGTATAGTCGCCTCTAGTTCAACCCCTGAAACACGTACCGACTTCCCTTCTTGGTTGTACCCATCACGATGAACAATGTCATGGCGAATCTCGATAAGTCGCTCCAGTTCAGTGATGTCATAATCCAATTCAACCCCAATAGAACTGAACCGTACTAGAACCTCTTTCATGCTGTGCCATGATAGATTTTTGGCTATGTGTCCCTTCAACCCACGCTTATAGTCTTCGATACAGCCATTCAAATATTCGGGGCCTTTCAATATATCCGTTATTGAATACTGAGGTGATTTATAAGAATTTCTTGTTTGGATCGATATGAACGATGCCAACTTTTCATCCGTGCTGAAAACCACATTGATGAAAGTCGAAACAAGAAACTTCTCCAATGAAGAAAAAACACTCGTATGAAGAAGCCCATTCATGTGGGCGGCAACATCCGATGTTATATAGCCAATGCTTCTGTGAATTTCTATTATTTCTTCGATTTTCGTTAGGCTGTTATAGAAATCGATACTTGGATCTTGGTTCGAAAACAGATCTTCAATATGCTCATAATCGATAATATCGAACCACACTAAATCAGACTGCTCTAAGTCCGATGCCAATTCTTCTATTAAGAAATGGGGAATATCTTCACCAAAAGCCGATAACAGCTCACCTTCTGGGTCAACTGGGTCTGGTTTCAACAGTTTAAACACGGTTGAATGTGGATTCAAGGAATCAAAGTTTTCTTCAAACCATGTTTTCATTAGGCCATATTGTTCACCATGACCCATTCGTTTAAGGTCATCCATGAACACATAACGACCATCAATCATAATACTAGACATTATTCCCCTCACTCCTCATCTAGCCCAATCTCACTTGCTCTAATTGATGATGCGATACCCTTGATGGTCGCGATGGCTTCCGATATTTCATCCCTTGATATAACAAAAGCAACATCATCAATAGTGTGCCCATTCCTGTGAACGATATCATTTCTAGTTGTTATTATCTTATGAAGGTTCGAAGAGGCGATATTAAGCCTAACACCTATATGGTTGAATCTAGCCGTGACCTTTGATAAGTCATGCCATGAAGCCCTAATTAATGCGTTCTTGATATCTCGTTTTCTTGCTTCGGTTATTGCCTGTATGTGCTCTGGGCCTTTCAATAGGTCGGTCAGCTTTGGATTCTCGAATTGAAATTCCTTTTGGTTGCTAAGGTACAACTCAAGGGTTGAATCCGTCTCGAAAACTTTGTTGATGAATGCGCGAACCATATAAGCCTCAAAAGAGGTGAATATATTCGCATAAAGTATTTGGAAGAGGTGTTGAATTATCTCATTCCCACCTAGATTATGGGCCTTGCCACACATTTCTAGAACACGTTCAATACTGGTTTCGAATACGCCATACGCATCAGGTTCATTATCTTCCCAATACACGGCATCATCAAAGTCATATATCCAATACTGGTCACTTGTTGTTGATAGGGCCTTGGCAGCCTCCTCTATAAGATAATAATCACGGTCTTCAAGGACAATATGAAAAGCCATTTCTAATTCTTGTGCGGGGATGACCCTGTATTCATATAGGGAATCGAATCTTTCTTGATCCGTATTATCTATAAGTACAAAATTATCCCTGAACCAATCAATCATATGGCACAGTTTTGCTCTTGCGCTGGAGTTTGAGAAATCGAATGCTTTCATGATCTAGCCCTATTTTTTGGGACTAGAATAACATGTCTAGTACTTGTGTGGAACCTGATTTAGCGGACGCTAAAAAGAAGTGCTGCTTGATGAGTTGAAAATTTTTGCCTATGGGAATTGACATTTAATAAAAATGTCCAGATGATTCCCAGCCCAATTTAAAAATGAGCCACCTAAAAAGGTTATATAAATTTAAAATGTCAAGGGCAAAAAGGCGACTATGCCGCCGCCCCTAAAAGCCTATCAGCCTATTTGCTCAATGGTATAGCGTGAATTATTCAATACAACGCGCCCCGAATCATTTATATAGCCTTCGGTTTTGATTTCATATATACCCCGAGCACCAGCCAGTTGATCGCCTATAACGCCGTATACCTCGCTCATAATGTTTCGCATACTGGGAATGGAGCGAGGCAAAATACGCGCCTTCCACTCATCGACATTTGATTCACCCATGATGGTTATAATTGAAGGCCCCATAACTGCTGGTTTCACGGTGAATACAAACTGCTTCATTTAATTGCCCCTTATATGGCCTTATTTCGATGGCGTGAATAATACCATAGCGTATTAAAAATAAAAGCCCACGGGTCAAAATAATATAAAACTCAATAATATACTTTAATTAATTGGAGAACACCTCGTTCAATCGCCTTAATCGAGCCATCGATATATTGCCCATCCACCTAAACTTTTAAAAAATAATTTTCGATTCATCACGATAGATATTGGACATGTTCTAGAACTGTATTCCCTATGTTCCCTCTTGATATTTCACTTTCGATTAACACGCCTCATATAACACCAACCACATAAAACACGCACCATATAAAACACCAATTGGGATTTGTATTAACCCCCTCACCATAATTCTCATCGCCCCATAACCCCAATAACTCACCAACACAATAGCGAAACACATAACCACATACCCCACCCAAACATAACCACCACATAATCACAAATATCATCACCGTCTATAACCACACCTAGAACCATATTGTCTTAATCACACTCACGCATAGAACACCATGATTAAGTATTAAGGCATACCGAACATTAATCACATCTCATCACACGCCATTCAACTATCACCCCCCACCACTCACACCAGACCGCGAACACCTAACACCTAACACCTAAAGCACCAATAAATACTCCACACCTCCAAAACAAAATCTCACACACCACATAAACAGAAATTTATTCCCATTCATATGTCACCTAAAAACGTGATACCCACCTGATATTTTCTCTGATATCCAACCGAGTTTTTCGCTGAATGGGTACTCAGTTTTTTCCTGACTTGTGATTCTGAATAAATCCAAATGAGGAAAAATCTAAAATGCTTAAATATAAAATGTTGGCACCGATGCTATTCGAATTATCAGAGCCATACACATTCACCCTAAACGGTATTGAATACACCATCCCCGAAGGTTTCAAAACTGATGGCGGCACCATCCCACGCTTCTTATGGGGCATCACATCACCAACTGATTATATCGATCAGTACCTAGTTCACGACTATCTATACACCGTTCACTGTACCTCACGCAAAGCAGCCGACACCCTATTAAGGGAAAGCCTAATTAAAGCTGGTATGAGTACGTCTATTGCCTATGCCGTATACGCAGCGGTTCGCATGTTTGGAGGTTCTCATTATGCTGATTGAGAATATCAAACGTGGTGAAGGTACCAAGGAATACCAGCGACATATAGGAACATTCCGAGATGGCTTATTCCATCCATATAAAGACACGCTAGGTTATTGGACTATAGGTTATGGTCATCTTATCCCCTCCCCTATTAAACCAATCACCGAGGCACAGGCCGATAGCTTTCTATTAGAGGACATTAATACAGCTCGGGAATCAGCTATTCGTATTCATGGTGTGGTTTTCAATAAAGCACCAATCGAAATACAAAACCTCTTAATCGAAATGTTGTTCCAACTCGGTGAAGCCAAAGCCATGAAGTTCAAGCGATTCAACGCAGCTATTGCCGAGCGTGATTATCAGACAGCGGCAAAGGAGTTGGTTAGTTCATTGTGGTACAAGCAGACCCCGAACCGTGTGAAAGGTCATATTGAAACATTAATTCACACACGATAACCCCAGCGGGGATACCTTGGGTTTTCATGGATTGGAGTTAAACACCGCACCTCCTCCTAGTTTTAAAAAATTCAGTTTTTTCAACCCAAATTCCCCTGTTTCTAACCACGGGATTTCAATCTAACCCGCATGGTTATTGGATTCCTGTCAAAAAACAATAATAAGTCCCCCGATAAGGAAACCCCAAAATGACACAACTATACGAGCAGGAGATCAAATCATTCACTAGATATCTGAAACGCAAAAACATTGATGTTCACCCAATGACCGTTCAAGTGATCGTTGGATTCTATCAGACCTATATTCGAGCACTTCAAGAAGTTCATAAGAGTGGAGGTGTGATCACTCAATTTGGCGATAAGGGCCAAGAGATCAAAAAGGTCGATCCACATTTCACCGTCATGAGCGAAAGCTCAAAACACATAGCCTCTGAATTTAAACAAATAGGTATAACTCCACGTGCTGGACTTGAATTCTTAAAATTGGCGGCTGAAACCACAGCCATGACACCAGCAGATGAAGCCCTTCAACGATATATGGATGGGGGCTTGCCTGAATGATTTATTCAACCAGAGATATCAGTGACATTATGCTTGGTTATTGTCATGACATCATAAATGACAACATCCCAAGCAATAAATTGATGAAATTGACGTGTCAGAGACACCTAAATGACCTCAAAAACCTAAAAGAATATGTGTTTTCTCTTGAACGTGCGGCACATGCCATCAATTTTTTCGACCTTTTAAGACATACAAATGGTGCCCTTGCGGGCCAAACAATCGAGTTAATGCCATGGCAAATATTCATTGTGGGCTCGATTTTCGGTTGGGTTAGTGTTGAAAAACACCCCATATCCGGTCGAAGAACACGCCGTTTCAAGATTGCCGAGGTATTCATAGGGCGCAAGAACGGCAAAAGTACTCTAGCTAGTGGTATTGCCCTGTATTGCCTAGTCATGGATGGTGAAATGGGGGCCGAGATTTATTCTGCTGCCACCACACGTGAACAGGCCAAGATCGTTTTCAATGATGCTTGTCAGATGGCACGGAAAAGTCCTGGGTTGTCAGCACTGACACGTGAAAGGATCAACCTCCTAGCCTGCCCCGCCACCAATTCCAAATTCATTCCCCTTTCAAGTGACTCTAAATCATTGGATGGATTGAAAGTTCACATGGCCGTGTGTGATGAAATCCACGCTCATCCCACCCGTGAGGTATATGACGTTATCGAGACGGCAACCGCAGGCCGAACACAGCCCCTAGTCTTCGTCATAAGTACAGCCGGAACCATCTTGAATGGTATTGCGACCGAGCTTTGGAACTATGGTACCCAGATCCTCAATGGTACCGTCAAAAACGAGAACTTCTTTTGTGCCCTGTATTCAATAGACCCTGATGATGCCATCGATGATGAAAGGGCATGGTACAAAGCCAACCCATGCTTAGGTGTGTCCAAGAGTATCAAGGACATGTCTATTGACTGTGAGAAGGCAAAGGCAATGCCAAGCGCACGGGCCAACTTCTTCACTAAACATCTAAACGTGTTCGTTCAAGGTGATGCCCAGTGGCTCCCACTAGAAAAGCTAGAACGTTGTGAAGTACCACCACAAGAATTGAATACAGACGTACCGTGTTTCGTTGGGCTTGACCTAGCGCAAAAGCGAGATCTATGCGCTGTTGGCTTGGTGTTCCCTCAACTGGATGGATCACACCATGTGATAACCAAGGGTTTCATATGTCAGAGCGGTATCAATCGATGTACCCCCAAGGTCAGGTTGATATATGACGACCTAATAAGGGCAGGACATTTAGTTATAGCTGGTGATGAAAGTACAGATTATGAGTATATCCGAGAATACCTGATTGAGTGCCGTGATAAATATAATGTTCGCGGTATTGGGTATGACCCATATAACGCGAGTTATTTCTGTCAACAACTAGAAGAAGTTGATCAACTTCCAATGATTGAAATATCACAATCGAGTTCAAACCTGAATGAGCCATCTAAGCACATTGAATCGATGGTATACGATGCCACCCTTAAATACCACGATACGTTATTCAAGTGGTGTGCCTTGAATGCTGTTGTTAAGGAAGGTTCTAATGGAAATATCCATGTTATTAAGAATCGAACACAGGCAGAACTAAAAATAGATGCCCTGATAGCTGTCATTATAGGGCTATGTACCTCGAAACTAATCCCGCCAGAACCCGAATACTCCCCACCAAGAATATTCTAAATCCCCAATAAGGAAAGCCCATGTCTATCATCCTTGATATGAATGGGAACCCCATGCCACAACATAACTATTCTGAGCTTGTCACCTATATGAGGCAATTTCAGAATAACGTGACCGTCACCACCGCTCAATATTGCCGAACACTCATTTCAAACAGTATTGGGAAGCTCCCGCTGGTTCTATATAAAGGTGAAGGTCACGACCGGCAGGAAGTTCCTAAATCAAAATATCCAATTCAAATACGTCAGTTGGCACAGCGCCCCAATGATTTTCAAACGTGGCAGGAATATATCAGGTGTCAAATCCTGAATGTACTTGATCATGGTGATGCCTTTGGTATCGCACTAAGAAATAAAAATGGCAACGTATCAACATTAGTCCCCGTTCTAAATCCTAAGTCGGTTGTCATGGCCGTCAAACAAGGAATGGTTAAATATACAATCGCACAAGACACAACTATAGGCCTCCCAATGGCTGAATATACGACTAGGGATATTCAACATATGAGGGCTCTAACATCATGTGGTCTTCGTGGTGAAAGTATTATTCAACAGAATATGAGTGCCTTCAAATTGTATGGAAAAGCAGAGGCACATGGTCTAGCTCATTTCGACAATGCCGCATCGCCAACGGGTGTTTTCACAACTCCAAAAGGCATGACCTCTCAGCAGCATAATGATTTATCTATTGGCCTTAGTTCTATGGCAAGTGGTTCATCTAATGCTTCAAGGGTTTTGGTACTGCCACAGGAAGTTGATTTTAAACCTGTTCAAAGTGACCACACAAAATCCCAATATATTGAATCCAGAGAATATCAACGTCGTGAAATTCTAGCGGCTTATGGTGTTCCACAGGGAATGATTGATGGGAAGGCAGATTATAAAACAGCACAGTTGGCGTTTTATAAGGACACCATTGTTCCTTATTGCCGTGCGTTCCTGGACTCACTAAATAGAGTTGTTCCCGATGGTTATTTCTTCGAGTTCGATTCAGAAATGATTTTGGCAGGTGATCCGCTTGACCAAGTTCAATATGTCCAGAATGCCATCAAGGCCGCAGTGATGACACCCAATGAAGGTCGTGTCTATCTAGGTCGTGATCCGGTTGATGGTGGTGATGTATTCGCCATTGAAACAAACAACATATCACTAGGTTCATTTAGCGAAATAGCCGACAGACAAAGGCAAAACAACAATAATAAAGGCTAAATATCATGTCCGAAAAAACAATTATAACAACCCTAAAGTCAATTCAGACCAATGATGATGAATACACCATTGAAGGTTATGGAAGCATTTATACAGCGCGTGACCGTGATGGTGACATTGTTCAAGAAGGTGCTTTCACTAAATACCTAAGCCAGTTAATTGAAGCTGGCAACCCACTCCCAATGTGTTTTAACCACGACCTAGACAAGGTTTTGGGGCACTGGGTTGAAATCCGTGAGGATTCCACAGGACTCTATATTAAGGGGCGTTTCAATCGAGATGTTCCTGCCGCTGTTGATGTATACAACCTTGTGAAAGGTGGTTCAATCAACGGCCTAAGTATTGGTGTTCTAGTTCATGATTATGAGCGTGACCCCGAAGGCTTAATTCTAAAAGAACTTGAGCTATTTGAAATCTCCGTTGTGACGGCTCCATGCCATCGTGAAACCAGAATCACCGCAGTTAAATCCATTCTCGATAAGAATGAAATCCCAGATATCACCAGTGTTGAAAAAGCACTCCGTGAAATGGGTTTTAGTCGTGCGCAGGCTAAAAGCATCTTATCAAAAGGTTATTCCTCTCTAACTAAGTCTCCTGAGCCAATTCAGGAACTCATCGAAATTCGAAAATCCCTCGAAGCCCTCAAACATATATGTGGTTCCCGTTAATAAGTGTGCGTGATGCCCACCGTTAACCCATCCCCTAAATAGTTGATCGAGTTTGCGCGATGCCAACTCAACCCCCTTCGATGATCGTTCGAATCGTCAATTTATATCCCATCTAAGGAATTCTAAATGAATGAAGAAATTCAAGCTCTATTGGAGCTAACCAAATCTCTCCCATCTGACGTGGCTCAGAAATTCGAAACTCTCACCAAATCAATCGATGCCTCCACAGCCGAAGCCAAAACCGAAATTGAAACCCTAAAAGCCCAGCTATCCGAAGTTATCGAAAAACAACTCAACCTAGAAACAAAAGGAATTCTAAATATGTCCGCAGAAACTCAAATTAAAGCCCTAGATCTAAATGAAGTACTTATTAAAGGTATTCGCGAAGCTGGCAAAGGTGAAGACGTTATCACCAAAGGTGTTAATGGTATGTCCATCACCGATGCTGATTCGGCAGGTGTGACCGTTCGTGGTTATCAAGGTGAGATGATTCGTCCCCTATTCACCCAAAGCAATGCCGTTAGCCTATTCCCAGTTATGGATGTGAAGAATGAAAAATTCACCCGTCTAGTTGCCGTTGGTGATTATGGCGTTGGTTGGGGTACCGAGGATTATGAAAATAAAACCTCTCGTGGCAATACCTCCGTTGGTGGCTTCAAGGAAGTTAAAGGTACATATGGTGAACTATGGGCAAACCCATTCGTGACTGGCCGTATCATCCACGACTCCGCGGAGGATATCATAGGTGAAGTTCAACGTGGTGTTCGTTCTGCTTTCGCACGTGCCATTCCTCACGCAATCCTAAAGGGTGATGGTGTCAATAAACCAAGGGGTCTATTCACCTATCGTGATGATGTTGAATCTCTAAAAGCTGATGGCGAGCGCCGTCATGATGTGGCCCAGCAGTTTGTACCAGATGCCAAGAAATTCCTATCCGAAGCAAAGTACACCTTCGATTTCCTTCAAAGTGTTATCGACAGTACCAATGTTGGCTATCTAGCTGGTGCCAAGTTCCTGATGAATCAGGCCACTTTCTCCCGTCTATTGGGTCTAGCTGATGCTCAAGGTCACTCCTTCCTTCGTGAGAAAATGTCCGTTGATGCTGATAAGACCCTGCTAGGTTTCCCAGTTGTGGTTGACCCCGCTGTTGACAGTACCGGTGTTGTTATCTCTTTCGGTGATCACAGTGCTGCTATGACCATGCTAAACGTGGAAGGTCTAAGTGTTGTTGCCGACCCATACAAAGTTAAGGGCAACATCGAACTATTCCACTCCATGCGTTTCGGTACCATTCAAGGCGACCTCCAAGCCGTTAAATTTGTCGTTCTAAAATAATAATAAAGGGTACGCATAATGAAACTCACATATAAAAATCAAATTGATAGTGATCTATGCGTATCGTTGGACGAGGCAAAGCGTCATCTTCGGGTTATTCATAACGAGGATGACGTTGATATCCAGATGTTGATATATGCCGGAATTGAATACGTTGAATCATATACCGGACGTTTTCTAAATCGATATGAGAAAGTATTTCGCGGTACTGGGAATCGATTCTATATCGATGGTGGTGAAGTCAATGTTCAATACGTGGTGGATGTTAAAAGTGGTCTAAAGGTACCATATAATCAAGTTGATGGTTGTATTGTACTGGATTCAGTCTCAGAGGTTGATATCTCAGTTCATTGTGGATACGACTATAAGGACGTTCCTAAAATGCTTAGGTATGCCGTACTGATGTATATCGGGGCACTATATGAAAGTCGTTCTGATATAACCTATGGTGTCCAGAGCTATAAAATGCCCATCACATCTGAGAACCTAATTCGTCCTTATATTATTTGGAGGCCACAATGGTGAATTTTGGCCGACATAATACCCAAATAATGATATACACCGGTACACAGAGAGATACTTATAGTGTTTTGGAATATAAGAAAGCAGGTTCATTTTTTGGGAATGTATACACCAAAACTAATACTTTCGAGGGTGGTATCCCAGTTATCACTATCGAGATAAGAACTAGATGGTTCCCACTTGATCCACAAAGTATATTGGTTATTGGTGATACTGGTTATCGTATAACGTCAATCCTGAACCCAGATTTCAAACGCCTCGAACTTGTCATTCAAGTGGAGGTACACAATGGATTTTCAATTTAATGTTCAGGGGCTTCAAGCCCTTGATGAAATGCTTGAGGACGTTGGTACTGTACTTGGTATGAAAGCCATGAGAAAGGCGATGAAGAAGGCCCTTGAGCCTGTTCATGCTGAGGTTCAAAAACGTGTTCCCCGTGATCTCAAGGATGATGGTATTCACATAGGTGATTCATTCAAGATCAGTGTTCGAAAAGGCAATAAGCGTGAATCCAGTGCCCTTGTTGGTATGGTTAAGACAGTCGGGGCGGAAGTTAATTATTATGCCGCACTGGTTGAATTTGGCCGACATGAGTACGTCACTGAGAGAACGCAATTATTTGGCAAGCCGACAAAGCTATATAAAATAAAAATAGGTGAATCTAAACCACAGCCATTCATGCGTGAATCACTGAGAGATACCGCTGAGGGAGCTGTTGAAATATTCAAAACAGAATTAACAACAGAGCTAAGTTCGATTGTTGCCAACAAATCAAAAATTGCCAAGCAGAAAATAAATCAAATGTATAGGGCCAGCAAGAGGGCCGCACCATGATAATACTTCAAGAACTAATAATTAAAACAATAAAACTTGGCGTCCCCATCCATTATGGTCGCTTCCCCAATGGCGTGAAAAATGGTGTTGTATTCAATGAACGCAATGTTCGACGTGAAGGTTGTACCGATGGGACACGACACCGCTTTATCACCTATGACTTCACGGTGATCATCCCAGATTATCGACAATGTGCCACTATAGCTGAGACAATTTTTAATCACTTCGATTATTTCAACTATGAAGATGGTCACTTCATCATCCGTTGTGAAGATGTTTCAAAACAAGATCTATACGCATTCGGTATAGACCAAATCAATGTTCAGGTTCAATTCGAAGTATACGAACTCCCCTCCCCTGATAAAAACTAAAATAATAAGGAATATAAAATATGGCAGATATTAAAGCCCATCTAGGCCAAATCTATTTCGTTGAAGGTTATGACCAAGCACCTGAGAAAGTTGTTGCCCTAGGTGTTGTTGGTGGCATCACCAATAAGATCAGTGACATCACCCGTACTAATGAAACCGCCGCCGTGCCTAATTGCGCGACTGGTGAAGAAGTGAAATACGGTACTAAATCTAAAGTTGAAGATATCACTGTTGAGTACACCCTAACCAATGAGTCCGATGTTGCCTTCATTGAAAGCGCCTTCGATGCTCGCAAAGGTCTAACCGCAATGATCAAATCCGCGAGTGGTACCAGCAAAAAATTCAACTGTATCATTGCCTCTATCACTGAAACTGGTGCTGATGCTGATGCCCCAGCTAAGTACACCGTGAAATTGTCAGTGAGCGGGAAAGTGACTGGCGGCAAGGCTAAATAATAAGTCTTGGTGACGACTTAGTGACTAAAACACTATATCTAGTCCCTCTATCATAAAGAGGGACACTAGATCTTGTATCCCCATCGATAATTTTTTCCGCAAAAATGAAAAGGAATTTCTAAATGGCAAAAAAACTAACAGCAGCACAATCTCTAAGGGCTAAAATTCTATCCGCCTCAGTACTAAAAGAAAAAATCGTTAAATTCCCAGATGGTTCAGATGTTCTAATTCGTCAGGCCACCATGAAGCGAGCAATGGAACTAAGTGGTATTCAAACCTCTGGTCATGTACTAGCCATCCTATTGTCCTGCTATGACCCAGAAACTAAAGAACCACTATTCAGTACAGATGATATTGAAATTCTTGAAAACTTGCCTTATGAATTCTGTACTGAAATCATGATCGCAATTAATTCTATCTCCGATCCAACCGAAGGTGAAGTTCTGGGAAACTCCTCAGAGACCCAAGAAGAAAGCAACAGCTAAGAATTCAGCGTGAATTTGGCTATACGTATGAATATGTCGAGTCCCTTCCTAAATGGAAATTTGATGAGTTATGTTTCTTCCTTCAATTGGAACCAATAAACCCAACAATGGCAGATTTATTGGGTCAGGAGATAGCAACGACTTATAACGGGGCCTTCTGCGATAAGGTTAAAAACTTCAAGCCGATTGATTCACCACAGGTTGTTCCTTGGGTCGCCATGGAAATTCCCGATTCATTATTGTACCCAGAAGAAATTGAAGCACGTGAAAGAGAACGTGCCGAGGAATTCGAACGTCAACTTAATGATCTCTTCTAAGGCC
Organism: uncultured Pseudomonas sp.; assembly: GCA_964543555.1. Lineage (GTDB taxonomy): Bacteria > Pseudomonadota > Gammaproteobacteria > Pseudomonadales > Pseudomonadaceae > Aquipseudomonas. The sequence continues at coordinate 27,798 of CAZIZA010000005.1, read as the reverse complement.
CTTCATGGGCCTTTTTCATATCCCCAAAAATAATAATAAGGACACACTATGGCCAAATCTATAAAGGCCGCTTCTGTTGTCGTGACGCTTGAGGCTGAATCGGCCAAATTCACGGCGGCAATGGATAAGGTTAAACAGAATACAATCAACAGTACCAATTCAATAATTAAATCACTTGCTGGTGTTCAGGCAGCAACAGCACAGTGGGCCAATCAAACCACACAGCTATTCGCACAACCATTTCTAGCCTTCCGAAGGGCTATAGCCCCCTTTCAAATCGCCTGTTCTCAGATCATTCAGATCGCATCTAATCTAATTCACCCCTTCAAAAACCTCGTTCAGTACGTCACTGGGCCTTTCATCAATGGGCTTCAACGTGGGCTTGCCATAGCCAGGAATGCCCTAACCACATTCAGTATCGCGGGTGCTGCCGCATTGGGTGCCCTTTCACTGTTTGGTTCTGGTGTTGTCAGAAATCAAATGGATCTGTCTAAGTGGGCTGCTGGGTTGAATGTGACCGTGAAGGAATTAAATGAATTCTCCTATGGCCTTCGCGTTGCTGGTATGAGTGTTGACGGTATTGGGGACAGTATCAAAACACTAAACGAGCGTATCGCCGACACGGCTATGAATGGCGGCGTGATGTTGGACTTCTTCAAGGTCATGACCCAAAAAGGTGAAAAGGAGGCTATGAAGCTCGCCGAGGCGTGGGCGAAGAAAGGGCCGCTAGTCCAAATGGAAATGTATATGGATGCCCTTGATAAACTTCGTTCCGAGGGGAAATCAGGTGATGCTAACTTCTTCGCTAATGACATAGGTGATCAATTCTTCGAGGCATATGCCTATGCCCAGCTAACCGGAAAAACATTCAAGGAATTAAAGGAGGATGCTAAGGAAGCAGGCGCATCACTCATCAATACCGACAATATGATGCAGCTGAAACTCACCATGGGTGCGATTCAGTACAAGATGGAATCTATTATGGGTTCTGTTTTGAATGGCTTGAGTGGCCCCTTGAATGACATGTTCGTGAAGTACGATAAGCTATTCAGGAACTTCTTGACCAAGGACGGTACACAAAGTATCGAGGTTGGTTATAAGGATCTAGTTAAGCGTATCGGTGAGGGAATTATTGATGCGATTGTTGTTGCCACACAGGGAATAAAAAACTTCTTCGACACATTAGGTTCTGTCATTGATGGTGTTAAACAGGTCGTTGAGAAGTTCACCAATATCAAATTTTCACAGCAGGTTAGTCCCCTAGCCGCAAGCAAAATGACGGCGGCAGAACAACGAGAACTCCAAGATTTAAAACGTGATCGTGAGTTGGTTAACAATACCGAGAGCGGCAGCGGAAAAATGAACGTTATGCGTTCTAAGTACAATGTTGAGACGGGTTTCTTCAAAGGTGATCGGGATGATGTTCTTGAAGCGATTGTTAAGCGTGAAAATGCCCTAATCGATAATATAAATTCGAGGGTGCCTAAAACAGATGGTATCAATATTGGTTCGGTTGCTTGGGGTGAACAGGCGAAAAAAAGTCTAGGTGACGGTCTAAATAAAACTCAAACCATCACCCCAACAACAGCTTCTTCACGTGGTTCATTTAAAATTGACAAGGCTGATAAGGAAGCCGAGAAAATTCAAAATGAGGCCAAGAAACATAAGGAAGCTCTTGAAGCCGCACATCGTCAACGTCAGGCTGTTTTGGAATCCTTGGGTCTAGGTGTTTCAAGTTCTGAATATGAGCGTTCTCTAGGTGATAAGAAACGTCAAATTGAAGAAGCATTCGAAAAGGAAATTCAAGCTGAAATAGAACTTCACGGTGTGAAATCCAAAAACATTCAGGTGTTGAAGGCAGAGCGTGAGAAAGCAATTAATGACATGTCTAAGCTGGAACGTGCTAAGTACGATGAGCAGGTTCAATACTTCAACAAATACAAGGATCTTGATACGACCTCACTATTGAAACGTCTAGGTATGTATACCGGTATGACCGATGCTGAATTGGAATATCAAGAAACTGTTAGGCGTGGTCATGATGATATTGAAAGGTGGTTCAGGGAACGTGAAGAACAAACCCTAAAACTTTATTCGAAGGATTCACAGGAATATAAAAATCTATTAGAAGAGAAGAAACGCCTAGACGATGAATTCACCGAGTACGCACAGGCGAATATCAAAAGGCGTTCTGAGTATGCCGATGCCATGCATCGAGGTGAAGTGTCACAGGTACTGGCCGCGACTAAGGATTTCAAAGGCTCTTTCGAAGAACGCGAATCCGTCATTAAGGGTTTCAACAACTCCGAGTTGGATGGTGGCCTTGATGAAAACATTCAGAAGAAACAAAAGGCTGGTGAGCGGCTAACCGAACAGGAGCAAGAACAGGTCAGACGTTCAGAGGCGAACAAGGTCAAGATCATGGCCGCAGGTGGTGATCAAGTCCTGGCTATGTTAGCCAAGAACAACAAAAAGGCATTCGAGATGCAGAAGGCCCTGAACATCGCGATGGCAACCATGGACATGTTCCGAGGCGCACAAAAGGCAATGGCTGAATCAAGCCCACTGATGGCGGCTGTCATGATGGGTCTTGTTATCGCACTGGGTACGGCCAACATCGCCCAGATCTCATCACAGCAATACACAGGTATGGCCCACGATGGTATTGATAACATCCCAAGGGAAGGTACTTGGCTGCTTGATGGTGGTGAACGTGTGGTGGATAAGCGTACCAACGGTGACTTGAAGCAATACCTAGCCGAGAAACGTGAGAAACCAGATCAACAGGGTGTGACCTATGCCCCAGTGAATCATTTCAATACTTCGGTTAATGAAGATGATGTTATGAGGATACTAGCCGCACAACCGGATAAATTCCGCCGTGTGATGATGAGGGGTTATTAATACCCCTTTCATTAAATACTTTAATAAAAAATATAATAAGGATAAACCATATGGCCCCAGAAGTACTAATGTGGATTGGCGGTTTGGCTTTTTCTGTTCTTGGTGCCCTTGTCACCTATATTTGGAACGATGCTAAAAACCGTGACGATCAACAAAGTGAGGAAATCAAACAATTGAGGGATGAGTTAACAGACGTTAGGATCAACCACTCAAGTACAAACCAGCGTATCGTTGAGTTAGAGCGCCTGTACCCAAAAATGGACAGGATGTATGAAATGCTGGTTGAATTGCTAACAGAGATTAAGAAAAAAGATTAAGACTAAATACAGGTGATCATAGTTAACTTCTTTTTGGGGCTTCGGCCCCTTTTTTCATTTCGTTGTGTGAGGATCTGACTTTTTTCATGCTATAATACTTTGTGATTCAACTCACACGGAAACATGATATGGATGACATCATCAAATGCCTAAAAACTATCTTTTTTCGCCTCGGGATGTGTACTGGTGGCACAATAGATAAAAATCACGAGTTCGTCATTAGGCGGAATTGTGAGCAGATCGGTGAACTAATAGAAAAGCATGGCCTTCAAAATGCCGATGTATGGGATTATATAGGCGATGAATATGGCGATGAATATGTTTTTGATTTTATGTTGAATGACATGCTGCGATTCTAAAATTCCCTAGTTAGGTGCTATATTAAATCAAAGGTTCAGTTCAGCCTAACATCATAAAACAAAAGACTATACTGTTATTCAATTCTGAGCCTGTCAGTGGCCCCCTAAAAAGGGCCATTTTTTATGGGTATTTCAGCCCTATATTAAATCGAAATGATAAATACAATATAAGAACAAAGGAGATAATAATGGAACTCGTTAATGCTATTCGCGGTCGCAAACCATCAATGACCGAATCTGAAATTGAAATCGCACGTGTTATGAAATCACAAGGTTATTCATACGCCGATATTGAAAAACGTATTGGCCGCAGTCGTTCAGCAATCCAGCGCACGTTGAAAGGTGAGTTGGTTAAACGGCCTAAATTAAATACTGAATTTTAATATAATTATGGCTCATTATCGGGCCACTAACACTAAATACAATATAAGAACAATAAAGGGGGTTGTATGGCAAGGAAACCAAGAAAATCACTAACACCAGAGCAAATCGAACAGGCACGTTTTCTTAAAGCCAATCGTTATGGTTATGCGGAAATCGCCGCTCGTTTCGATGTTTCACACACCACTGTTATGAATGCTCTGAGGAAATAAAAATGTTGAAAGCTAAATGCGCAGATGGTCATGCGGTGGCCGGAAGGAAACCAAAACTAACCGCACAACAAGCTGATCAGGTATTTGAATTAAAAAGCCTAGGGTATTCTTATAGAGCTATAGGTGCCGAACTTGGCGTTTCATATGCCACGGTTAGTCGAGTACTAAAAGAACAATTGGTTGATAGGTCTCGCCCTGACCTATAAGGGCGAAAAAAAAATATTAAAAAATAGCTTATTTTGAATGGGTTATTATCACTAAATGATAAATACAGTATAAGAACAAAAAAGGAGTTTAATATGCTAAAACCTAAGTGCGCAGAGGGTCATGCGGTGGCAGGACGCAAACCAAAACTAACACCAGAGCAAATAGAACAGGCACGTTTTCTTAAAGCAAATCGGTATTCATACCTTGAGATTGGTCAGCGCATGGGTGTTTCACACACGACAATTCGAAAAGCCCTTTTGGGTTTGCTGGTTGATAGGAGTCGCCCTGAATTATAAGGGCGTTTTTTGAAGGCATTATCGCCACTAATCATAGTTAAATGATAAATAGAATGTATAGAAAATAAAAAAGCCCCATAGGATGTTGGGGCTAGTTAATTAATTAATTTGAAAAGGAGTTCAACGATGAACACTAATATTTATAGTTTTCAAAAAATCGAAATGTTCAAGGGTGCTAAATTTCTATCCGAAGAACTAACATCACTAAAGGACATTATTGAAGAAGTTCGTTCAGGTGTCTATCTTGATAATCTAAATGCTTATAGAAAAGCCAAAGAAGAAGCTAAAGGTGAAAAAGTTGGCAAGGAAGGTTTCATTCCTTCAATCGCGCCACACGCCATCATCAGTGACCGAATCCTAAAACTAAAATTCGATGATGAAAACAATAAGCCACTCCCAGTTGATCACTCACGTTGGGAAAGTACTGGTATCGTTCACATCGACCTTGACCATATCCCACTTGGTGATTTAGTTAAGGTTCGTACTCGTATTCTAGCCACTAACCCAATGGCACTTTTCGTGTCGCCTAGTGGTGATGGTATGAAAGTTTTCTTTAAGCATGATATGGGTACCCTAGACACTTATCAAAAAGAAAACTTTTCAACCGCGTTGAAGTACGCCATTCGTACTTATCTCGAACGTTTGGACTTGGGGCAGTACTATGACCCAGCACCAACCACCATCAACACACAGTGCTATCTAACTGTTGATCCAAACGCTGTATACAATGAAGAAAGTACACCAATGCCACTATCTAAAGCATACAGTGAATTAATGGATACTGATGCTGAATTGGCTAAATTGAAAAATGAAATGGCTAAGCTGGCAAAAACCAAAATTCAAGATGGGAAAATCAGCGATACCGCAATTCAAAAACAAATGATGAAACACATCGGTCAGAGTCAAAGTGATGGTGGTGGTGAGTCATTCAAGTTTGCCTTGTGGTTCATTTCAAGGGGTGCTTCTGATGAACAGATTATCCCACATATTGAAGCCTTCCGTGTTATCAGGGGTGGCAAATGGTCATCTGCTAAAAAGGTTGCTGATGCCCGTCGTTGGTTGTTGGCTGATGGCAACACAAGTGAAGTTAATCTTGACCTTGGTATCGATACCGAGCGTTTCAAAGCTATTCAGCGCCGTATTGCTGAGCTTCAAGCGTATCGTCAAGTATCAAAAGGTTCTCTAAAACGTGGTGGTGTTCGTTTGACTAAAGACGCACTTCGTTTAGTCACCAACATTGATATGAATCTAACAACTGAATTGGTTCGTCCAGATAGTTATTATATTGAAAAAGCTGTTGAGCTTCATCGCAAACTCGATAGCCAGATCATCCTATCATTGGTTGAAAATGCTGGTGCTGGGAAATCACGCACTATTGGACTTTTGGCTAAGCAGATTGAAGGTGATTGCGGTCAAGGTACTTTCAATGGTCTAGCTTTTGCGACCAACACACGTTCAAACCGTGATGCGTTCATCGAGAAGAACCCACAGTTCGTGGCAATTTATGGAATTATTGAAATCATCGAGCGTGTGACCACAAAAGAAATTGCTGATTATGCCGGTACCCTCTTTGATACCGATGACCTGGACACCACATCTGATGTTGTTCTAAAGGTACTGCTCGAAGAAGGTACTATCACCGCCGATCAACTTGTGGAGATCAAAAAGCAAAGAACTGAAAACTTCACCAAATTGAACAATCCATTTATCTCCTTGTGCTATGCGAAAATCACAAAGGGTGGTCTAGTTGAAAAACTTCATTCAAAAGTTATCGTACTCGATGAAATGGATGCGAAAAACGTTGTTGGTATTCAAGCTGGTACCAAGTTCCTAAACTGCTATATCAATAAAGATGAAGAAAAACGTTATTTTGAACTAACAGCTAAAGAACAAAAACGTGAAGATGAGATTCGTGATTTCATGTTCAAAATCATCCACTGCCGTACTGGTCATTATGGTCACTTAGGTGGAATTATTATGATGAGTGCTGAAAAGTCACTATCACGTGCTTTCGGTACCCGTGACAACCCAAACCCATATTTCCGTGGGGATCTAAATGGCTTCACCGTGAATCATTGTGGTTCACCTGTGACACTATACGATGAGAATCTAACGGTTGTGCGTGTTCGCAGTACTTCAAGTGCTTATAAGGAAGGTGGTTCAGCTAGGGCTCGTTTGGTTCGTGCTGCTAAGGCTCAAGGTTATACCGTGATCTGTGATGGTCATGATGCTGGTGATGTTGATGGTGATAAAATTCAAATGGGTGAGCGTCTTGGTGATTATACCTTCGAGGGTGCCAAGGGTTCTAACGAGCTGATGAAAGCGAATACCTGTGTGATCCTATCTTGCCCCTCACCTGCTGAAATTGTGGTGATGGCACATCGTTTGAATTGTTCATGGCAGTCTGCCGCAATGACCATCATGAGTGACAAGGCTAATCAGGCTATCGGTCGCAATACTGGTTATCGTCAACGTGGTGGTCAGTGCCTATTGATCATCCCTGAAAGGGCTGTTGAATGGGATGTTGCTGGTTTAGTTGAAGTACCTGATGAATACAAACATTTCGTTGGGTATTCTGCTGATTGCCATTTGATGCTTGATACCATTTCAAACAATGTATTCACCGTGACCAGCAAAGCGGACGTTGGACAGCTAACTGGGAAGGCCCGTGACATGTTCGTTGAGTTTCATGGTTCAAGTCACAACATCATTGAGGAATTGGGTGAAAGGATTTTCAAAATGATCCCAGTTGATGTGAAAGTTGCCAAGAGTGTTATTCAGGCAGGTATTGATGATTCATCACTGACCAAAGAAGAAAAAACTAATGGTGGATTGATGAAACAAGTCATCGAGTACTTATCAACTAAAGGAGTGGAAAAGAAAAGTGTTGAACGTGTGGTTGCTGGGGTTCGTACCAAATCACAAGTATACAAAATGAAAAAATAATAGTTGGGGCTTCGGCCCCTTCTTTTTGGCTGGGGTTTTGGCTGGGGTTATAACTCCCACCATTTTTCAGGCACCCCTAATAAAAGGGCACATATATTATTAGTGACGCCTGAAAAATGGTGGGAGTCCCATCACGTGAAATTGTGTTTTCCACACACCCCAGCTATCGAAAAAAAGTTATGTGGGCAGCAGACCGACATTTCTTATGGCATTCACAAATAAAAATAATAAAGGAGTTATCTATGATTGGACATTGGCATTATGACGGGGTTGTACCCCCAACAGCAAAGGCATTCACGTATGAAGTTGTACTGATTAGCCCAGACTTTGAAATCAAGCAATACGTGGGTTATAAGAACATGAATCGAGGTTGGAAGCGTTATACAACTTCAAGTGAGTTGGTTCATGAGTGCCTTGATAATGGTTGGATCACTAAATTTAAAATCATTAATTTCTATGACTCCAAAGAATCAGCCATTGAAGCCGAAACTAACATTTTGCGCGAAAACCGTTGTCGTGAATCAGATGAGTATCTAAATCAACTAACATATACCCCACAAGGAGAAAAGATCATTAGGCTGAAACTAAAGCAAACACTAAAGGAAAAACGTTCAGCACTGACCAAATTGATGGATAACAGGAATCGTTATAACTCCACAGCTAAGGCTCGTGGAAAAGAAATCATGTTCTGCCCAGAAGAAATCCAACTCGTTCGCGCATTCATCAAAACAATCGACATTAATGGTGAGATAAGTGATATGGATGCTAAATTGAAACTCGTTGAAGAATATATTGGGTACTTCAATAAAAATAAACAATTCAGGGCAATCCCATACAACCAACCACAATAAATACCACACACCAATACGAGGTACACAACATGAATTTAAAACAAGAACTATACAACCTAGCAAAAAATCGTTTCATCATGGCTTTCGAATGCGGCGATAAGAGGGCAATGATCATCGCTAATAACATGTCCTTCTATGATGTCAGCAACTATACCGAAGAACAGGTTAAAGCCCTTGCCGTTGAGCAACACAAAGCACATGAGCAAGGTTATAAGCTATTCACCGAAGTGGATCAATACTCAAACGATGGCGTGACCTTTATGAGTACTTGGGCCGAACATGAACCATATCGTGAAATTGATGTGAGCTATCTAATCAACCAACGCCCACAGGTGATCGCTGAAATGATCAAAGTTATCGATGATGAACGCCGTTTAATCCATGACTCCCTTCTAAAGGAATACAATTCTTGAATGGGAACTTATACGATTCTAGTCTAACGTGCTATAATTAAGTATAGGTTGGTGAACTGGTCGAACACCGACATGAAGCAGACCACTTCCTTTCAAATTATTTTTTTCATTATTGCTCTCCTTTTTTGATGTTAATTGATTAGGCCCCTTGTGGGCTTTTTCAATGCTTATTATGACCCTTTTTTGAACCATAATGATAAATAGTTATATGAAAGGGCGAAAAAACCCAATTAATTATGGGCTGTTTTTGAACCATATTGATAAATAGTTATATGAAGAGGTGAAAAAAACCTCATTTATTTCGGTTATTATGACCCGTTTTTGACCCGTTAATGATAAATAGTTATATATAAAAAGGAGATTTAATATGACTCACTATGAATACACCAAAGCACAATTAAAGGCCACACAAGCCACCCTAAAGCGTTTCGGTACCACACCCAATGAAACACCAGTACAACGCGAAGAACGCCTCAAAACGCAACGTGAGGTGATTAGGCTCAAGGATAATCTTCAAATGATGTCCCCTAATTTCCAAACAGCAGATGAAGTATTCGAAGAACTAATCCAACTAGGCATTATCCCAAAACTATAAGACATAAACACGAATAAAGGAGCACGACATGATCACATACCCAGCAGGACTAACCCCGTACTTCAAGAAGAAATATAAACTAGAGTACGCAAAACAAAAAGCAGAACAGTACGGCATCGATGTTCAAAAGGTATTAAAGCTAATTAATGCCGGACTATGGGAATCGACGGTGAAGATACTCACTCAAAGAGAACAAAAACCAATACACGTTAATCATTTCAACCCATACGCCGCATAACTCACACGACAACAAAAAAAATTGAAAAGGAACTTCACTATGAATATCGAAACAAGAAAGGACATATTCCGCAAACAAAGAATCATTGACGCAGCACCAGAATACGCCGAGGCACTATTCAATGATTATGATGTTTTCACCGTTAGGTTCACACCCGATGAATGGGATGAGATAGTTAAACAAGGTCATATAAATTGCGAAAAAGCAATAAAGGATAAAGCAAAAGAAACACAAGCCAAAAACACGCCAAAAGGTCACATAACTGGCCTAGCTGGTGAAATGACAGTTCTTAGGTTCACCGATGGTCTCGATAAATCAACAGAGCAGTACGCCAAGATCGATATCAAAGGCCGTGGGGTTCCAGTTCATGTGAAAAGTATAAATGATTTCCTTCACCCAAAATGGCAGGTACTAAAGGAATATTCAAAAACCCAAGGGTTATACGTCTTCGTTTATATTGATTTGGATAGACACACAGGGACGATATACGGAATCATATCACAAGAGGATTTAGTTCAATGCCCAATCGAGAAGAACTATTTCGACAAGGACAACTATACCGCCCGAATAATCGCATTAGTTCCAACCAACTCTGGCGACACGATACCAGTTGAGGATATATACAATACAATCAAACAATCACCCTATCACTATGATGGGAGTGGTCAACAAATAAGAGAAACTATAAACAGGATTCACTAATGATAACACCCCCGAATATCTGGGGGCTTGATGAAACCAAGTTGAATGACAATATGGCATTCGTCTATAAACTAACATTCAAGGACGGAACGTATTATATCGGGGCTAAGAAACTATGGATTGGATTAGCCAAGGCCCCCAGTACCTTCAAACGCAAGAAAGTATTCCGCCCCTCTAACTGGCGTGAATACAATTCCTCAAGTACCCAAGTTAAACAGTTAATTAATACAGGCGAAAAGCCAAAACGTGAAGTTATAGGTCTATACCCAACATGGGGAAAGGCACTATACGCAGAAACGGCAACCCTAATAAAGGGTGATCACCTCAATAATCCAAAATGCCTAAACAAGGCGATACAAGTCCGACTAGGACGAACATCTTATACAGAAACTCAAGGAGAATAATTATGTTCAGCAATACCATCAACACCATCGGTACATTCATTGGTATGTTCAGCGAAGTCACTATCCACATTGGTCTAGTTGCCCTAATTTGGCTTTGGATGGTCGCCCCCGACAACATTCAAAAACAAGAAGAACCAAAATACGTGACCAGTTATAGCCAACCTCTAGGCTTAGATGATGTACCTGAAAGTGACAGCACCCCAATTGGTCTTGAATAAAACTAAGCATCTCAAATTGCGGGGCTATAATGCCCCATATACTAAATCCCATAAAAACAACTATAAGGATACAATATGAAATTAGATCAAATCACAGTCGCAGGAAAACAAATCAACGCAGCACTATTTGAAGGTGAGCATTATGTATCAATTCAATCCATGTGTGTTGCCCTAGGGTTAGCACCACAAGATCAACTAATCAAGTTGCGAAAAAATGAAGATTTCAACATAAAGGATATCCTTTATGTTGCCCTCGACGGCAAAACACGCACCGTTGCTTGCCTAACAGCAAAACAGGCAACTGGTTGGCTCTATACAATCAACACCAATAAGGTCAAACCCGAAACCCGCCAATTCCTCAAAGAATTCAAAACTGAACTAGAAGATGTCATTCACCAGTATTATAACGGTGGCGCAGTATTCAACAAACGGGCATACCAAGACGACCCCTATGAAGCACTGAAATTCGAAACACAACAGCGCCTAAAAATGATCGAAGAGATTATTGAAGAACGCCGTTTGAATCAGATGAAACAAGCAATCATCGAACAACAGGAAATTGATGGTTCACTCCGATTCCGCGATGGCTATAAATCATGTGCTATGTTCGCAATGGATTTAAAAGGTGATGACCAAGTACGGTACAACAAAAAAGGCACACCACAAAAGCTAGGTTTCGCATGTTCTCAATACTGCCGTGATAACAACATCCCAGTTGAATTGTCTTATACTGGCTCACACCATAAAGAAGTTAATGGTTATCCTGAGTTCGTATTGAAGTTAATTTGGGCAACCCCATTCGATGAAGAAGAAAATGATGATTGGGGTCTATTCGCAAACAACCCCTGTTTCACCTTCTAATACCCCACCGATACCCCACCACCAAAGCCCCCTAAATATTGATTTATAGGGGCTTCATCAATGAAGAAATGTCCACATGCCGGTTGTCGTGAGTTAATACAGAATCATACTAGTTTCTGTGAGAAGCACACCACGACAAGAAAGGCAAAACGCAATATTCAAAGTACCACCGTGAATCGTGAATTCTATAACTCCACTGAATGGCGTGAGTTATCCAGAACGCACCGAATCAAGAACCCACTATGTGAGCATTGCCTAATCCTAGGCATTCTAACACCCGTCACCCTTGTTGATCACATCATCGAAATCGAAGATGACCCAACACAAAAATTAAATCCTCAAAATCTCCAATCACTATGTCACGCCTGTCACAACTCCAAAACAGCACAGGAGAGGCGCAAGCGGGAAATAAATACCCCAGCACTCATAAACCGTATCAGGGGCATCACATGAGATATCACTATATTCAAAACCAACCATACGTCTTAGTCCACGACATCACCGAATCAGATATCTGGGGAGTATCTGAGCGATACCCATTTCGTCAGGGCTTATTGATCCCCAAGCGATACCTTAACCCAAATTGGATGCGTGACAATGACCTATGCCTAACAAAGGAACAGATAAATGAAGCAATTGGAATACAATAATACGGACACTATTCTTTCATCGGTTAAAATCACCCTAAATAAACCTGTACTTAAAAGTGAATCGGCAAACATGCGCGTACAGGTCATGAAACGCCCTGTATCGCGATATGAAGGCAGTATTGAAATACACGCTATAGGTGTTGAGGCCGTTGCCAAAATGCGGGCACACATCGCCGAACACGGCTCACACACCCCATTCACCATTTCCATTCCTGGATATAACCAACCAGCTAGGCCATTAAAGGCAATCCCTATGATCACAGGGTCATATAGCCTAGGGGCAACCCAATTATCATTTCAATATATGAACCCAAAAGATCGCCTAACCGTTGGTGATGTCTTCACCATAGCCAACGATATGAAGGTCTATACCATCACCAAGATTGAAGGTGAGACGTTAAGTATCGAACCACCACTTCGGCGCAACATCCCATCAACCACACCAATGAACACCAACCCAGTTTTCAAAATCATCCTGAAAGAGAGTTCAACCGAAATCAAATTCCTTCAACGGGACTTTATGGTTTTCGATCTTGATTTTCAGGAGGTGATTGAATAAGGAGATATAAATGGGCAAGAAATCACAACCGAGTCAACCCGATTATAAAATGAATCTTAATGACATGAGATCACATCCATTCGTGATTTCACGTTATTCCGAAGCGATGAATATCCCAGTGGGCACCATTCGCGAAATTCCCGAAGAGATGGTTCTCAAATACGCAGGGGCACCAGCAATCCTAATCAGTATCGAATTTAAAGGTGGAACATTAAATCTAACAAACTGGGATCTGAATCTAAAATTCAACGGTATCGAATATCTAAGTACCTCCGACCTAATAAGCGTACCCGAAGAACGTATCGAACGTGATCTTAAAATACAAGACGCAACTATCGAATTGACTGGTACCAATACCCTAATCAGGGATTTAGTTTTAAATGGTCAATTGTCCATGGCACGTATCACTTTCAGTGTCGCATTCGTCCAAAATTCTGTTGATGTCGTTGGATCATTTTCAACTTGGCGGGGTATATACAACTGCTCTGAATTCAATATCGATTATAAGTCCGGCAAGATGTCATTGCGTATTAAAGCCATCAACTCTCTTGCGGCACTTGACCGAATCCCCGGCGATAGACATGCCCCAAGTATTCAAAAAATGCGTTATCCCAACGATAGAGGTTTGGATTATGTGAATCGAATCAGCACAGAAGAATGGCGAGTTAATTAATTATGAATACAGCATACCTAAACACACAAAAACAAATCAGAATAATCAACTTGGTACAGCCATATTTGGATATGGGTTTTCAATACGGTTCGTGTGACTGCCATACAATCACAGCAGAAATAATTGATTCAATCCGTGGTACCAACTATGCCGATTCAATCAAAGGGAAGTATAGCGACCTTGAAAGTGCCAACCGTTATCACAGCTCAGGTGAATTGAAACTAAATACCGTACTCGATACTGAATTCGATGAGGTACAGAACCTCGAACCCATGGATTTAATCGTATTCCCCTCCCCTGATTCCCACGCACATTTATTGTGGTATATCGGCGACGGTACTTGTTTAGTCGCCAATCAGAACACCAATAGAATTCAAACCTCCCCAGTACCTGATTTAGCGGAAGCCCGCCTATATAGACTAAAACAATAAGGAACATATAAATGTCAGATCCAATCACCGCTGGTATAGTTATCGGTGCCGCTGTCGGTGCCGCTTCCGGCGTTATCATGTCCAGCATGATAAAACTCCCAGCACAAGATTCAAGTTATTCAGCAGGTGCCAGCAAACGAGGTACCGATTTCGAAAAACCAGTCGCATATGGTCGCACTCAAGTCGATGGTCATTTCGTATTCGAGGAAGTACTGAATGAACCCATAAACATTCAGACAGCATCATATATCAATGGATTATTGGGTCAGGCTGGTGCGGTTGACGTTAATAACTATTGGCGAGGAATGAACCCAGAAGGTTATAAAACTTTCATTCTGACCTTTGGTGAAGGCCCAATCAACGCATTCAAGCAAATTTATATTGATGATACCCCACTATTCGAAAATGAAATGAATATCACCAATGGTATTGTTGGGTATAATCAAATCAGTTCCTTTTTTCGCCAACAGGTTCAAGTTGAAGTATCCAACGGTTCAAGGACTGACCCACATTGGTTAGCCCTAGCTGGTCTAAACTCCGATAACCGTTGGGGGCCAGAACATCGCCTATTTGGTATGCCTGCCATCGCGATAAAAGTTAAACTAGACCCTAAAAATGGCCGTATCAAAGGCAACTATTTCAACGTCCGTGCCGATGTTGAAGGTCGTATGATTCGTGATATTCGCCGTACTGATAATGCCATTGTATACCGTACCACAGATGGAAGAGAGCCAGGACGCAACCCAGTTCTAATCGCATATGATTATCTAACTGAATATTATGGTGGTCAGATGGATGACTTCCAAATCAACCTAGATAGTTTCCGCCGTGCGGCCCAATACTGTGAAGATAACCATCTATATTGTGACGGTGTGGTGAACCAGAAACAGGACGTACTGAAAAATATTCGTGAGATCCTTTCTTCATGTGACGGTCGCCTGACATATATCAATGGTCTTTTCGGCATTCATATTGACCAACCACAAATCATAGCTGGTGAATTCAGTACCGACCAAAACATTCTAGGGAAGGTTAAATTCAACACTGCTAAGGTTGAGGATTATTTCAACCAGCTAGAAGTACAGTACCGTGATCCATTCTCTAATAAACAAGAAATTGTATTGTACCCACCAACTATCCCAGATGAAGTGATCGCCCGTGATGGTCGCCGTATCCAACAGAGGGTTGAATTTAAATTCTCTTCTTCAAAAGGGAATATTGATTTCCTAGCTTCACGTGCCTTCGCCAGAACACAGTACCGTTCCGAGATCGAATTCGAGACCGATATGAATGGTTTCCTTGTCACTGTTGGTGATGTGATTAGTGTGACTGTACCTGAATTGAATCTAAAAAATAAAACCTTCCGTATCATCAAACAAGATCCAAAGTATCAAAGCAGTACTGTTGCCATTGTCGCAGAAGAATACAATGAGAAGGTGTATTCATCTTTCTGGACTGGTGTTCAAAGCCAAGGTACTCCGGTTATCCCCCGTACCGTTGGACAACCTCAAAATCTAAGAACTCAAGTTGTTCCCTATGGCTCAGGATTCACCGTTAAACTTCTATGGGATAACGATGATTCCAACGTATATCGTCACTGTATCACCTATAAATCACCCAAAGACAACGATTCATATTTCGCACATGAACAATTTGTTGAAGCCAATAATGAATTCATCTTATTCGATCTGATGGGTGGTCATTATGACTTCCGTATTGTGGCATATGATATCACTGGTACCCCTTCAAAACCTGCTTTCCTTCGTGGTGTGGATCTAAAAGACGATACGATCCTTCCAGCAGTTAAAGGTCTAAAGCTCTTAAACGGCGACATATCCACATATGAAACATCAGACACCTATTTCAGAATAGGATGGGATTCGGCACTTGATGAGCCTGTTCAGGCAGTTGACCAAAGTATGAATCCATATTTCGTTAAGGCTAATCCAACCGTCAAGGATGTATTCGCACAATATGAAATTGATGTGTTCCACGGAAAAAACTTCAAGGGTACTTATACCAGCCTAGAAAATGAATTCGTCTATTCCCGTGACATGATAACCAAGAACGGTTCGCCCCGTGACGTTCAATTTAAAGTTCGTATCGCCTCCCGTGGTTCTGCCACATCACCTGACACAACCCTATCAGTACAGAACCCACAGGTTAAAGGTATTCAAGGTGTTGAAGGTACTGGTGGTATCAGTGGTATCAAGGCTAGTTGGCTTCAATGTACCGAACGAGATTATTCCGGTACTGAAGTTCACGTTTCAGAAGATCCAAATTTCGTACCATCAGCCAAAACCCTAGTTCAAGAAGGTGATAACACATTCTTCTCGATGCCCGTTGATACAACCAAAAAACAAACGTTCTATATGTACGTTGGACACTATGACGTATTCGGACGGGAAAATATAAAGTTCTCAAAAAGGTTCGTGGTACAAAGTCACTCTATCTATGATGAGATGACTGAACTAACCAAGGATAACCTTTCTAAGGAACTAAACGCATTCATCGATAATACCGACAATGAAGTTAAAAAGGCACATGACCTAATCAACTCTAATAAACAGGAAATCGATACAACCATATTCAGTACTAAAACAGAACTGAATAAAGCACTTCAAGACACCAAAACTAAACTTGAAGCGGATATCAAGAAATCAAATACAGACCTAACGGCAAGTATAAAAACACTTGAGAAAGTTTCAAACGATGGTGATTCAAAACTAGCCGCACGACTCGATGTACTTCAAGCTAAAGGGGCTGATACCCAAGCTGAATTGACTTCATTCAAAGGTACAGTTGCCGAAAAGGATAAGGCTGTATCCGAGCAAATCAGCACACTAACGGCGAACATGACCAAGGCTGATAATGCCATTGGAGCAGAGCTTAAACGTGTTGAGCAGGCAAGTACCGAGGGTGACAAGGCCCTATCAACCCGTATCGATGCCCTAACAGCCAGCACAACCAACAGCAACAATAAACAAACCGCTGAGTTGAAACGGGTGGAGCAGGCAAGTACCGAAGCCGATACAGCCCTATCCAAACGTGTTGATGCCTTAACGGCCACCAGCAACAAAGCTGATGAGCAGTTAAAAGCAGAACTAACCCGTGTTGAGCAGGCAAGTACCGAGGGTGACAAGGCCCTAAGCCAACGCATCGATGCCCTAACAGCCAGCACAACCAACAGCGACAATAAACAAACCGCTGAGTTGAAACGGGTGGAGCAGGCAAGTACGGCAGCAGACCAAGCCCTATCTAAGCGTGTTGATGCCCTAACCGCCAGTACCACCAAGGATAAGAATGACCTATCGGCCAGTATCACTAAAGTGGAACAGGCAAGTACGGCAGCAGATCAAGCCCAAACCCAGAAGATCACCGCACTTCAAACCAATGTGAATGGTATCTCAGCTAAGGTTGAAACCACCGCTAAAACAGTTGGTGACATTCAGGGCAACATGACAGCCATGTACGGTCTAAAGGTTGCGGCAGATGGTTCAATCGCCAGTATGGGTTTAATCGCAGATGCCAAAACCCAAAAGTCCGAGATTGTTTTCAACGCGAGCAATACACTGTTCACCACTCCTGGGAGCGATAAAAAATATCCAATCCTAGAAGTGACCGATAAAGGTGTTTTAATTCCAAAAGCACTAATTGGGAAAGTTGATGCGACCCAGATTGAAGCAGGTGCCATTCAAGCACACCACATTCAAGCTAACATCATAAACGCCAACCACATCCAAGCCGGTACCATTAATGGGAACCATATCACCGCCAGTGTTCAACTGAATACCCCAACAATCATCATGCCGAACGTCCGAATCGGTGATGGCCATGCCGGATTTGGTCAGGCTGCTCAAGGTGTACCATATTCAGCGTGGGGGGTGAATTGGAATACTCTAATCACACCAGATGGAACCATTTATACAAACAGACTGAATGCTATTGGTGGGGCAATATCTAACCTGACAATCGGAAACTGTCAAATAAATGAAGATTGCCGAATCAATGGTTGGTTATACGCAGATAAGATTATCGGTATGCCTTCGGGAAAAGCTTTTGGCCTTGGTGAGTTCGGCGTTCCTCTCCATGGCCAGTGGTCAAGAATCGCCGAAATTCCAATCCAAAGCCCACAAGGAAGATTCACAACCAATGCCCTTATATCATTTCGAGGTGTTGCTGGTGGGTACGCCTATTCGATGTATGGGTCTGTTGGTCAAAATAAATTGGGTATTCGAGTTTTGCTAGGCCCTAATGTGATATATCAAGAAGTTATTGAAGCAACCCCACCATGTGATCATGAATTCCACACATCGGAATTTAGTTGGGCGAGTCCACCAATCCCAACAGGATTGTATGGTGGGACAATAGCTATAGAAATAACCACCTGTGCGAAATACAAATATTCAAATGGTGGTTGGAATTATAACTGGGCACCAACCCCACAGTATAACAACCGTGGTCATAACGTTCTTATCAGCTCACTAAGTGGCTTCACCTATAACGCTATAAACCGTTAACCACATAAACCAATAAGGGGATAAATATCATGTTATCCCCTTAATCATAAGGAATAAAAATGGCAGCAAACAGACAACCACATAAAGAAGATTTCGATGTGATATGTGGAGACACCTATCATTATGCGAGCGTATATTGCGAGCAAGATGAAGATGGTGAACTATACGCGGTTGACCTTTCTAAATGTCGTATTCGCGGTATGGCACGTATTCAACACAATGTTAAAGAAGATAAATTCGACATTCCAATTTATATCGAAGATCAGACTAAATTCACAGGTGTGTTTGGGTGGCATTGGCCCTCAAGTTTCACCGAGCAATACCGATCTGATAATCGCCCTCATAAATTCATCTATGACATTCAAGTTGAGGACGCAGAAGGCAACGTATATACCTTTCAATACGGAACTATCACATTCCTCCCAGATGTCACATACCTAGACTAATAATTATAATAAGGAATCCCCTATGGACAAAAGGAGATATGTCAAACTTCCAACTGATCCAACAGACCCAATAAGTTCTCGTACCCCATCAGTTATTGAACTCCCCCTTCCCCGCCTTAATAACAGTTCCTTCGTTTTGGATTTAATAGAAACACGTTGGGGTGATTTGGATACCCGCCTAGGTTCACTCCCCAATATCGAAGCACTGACAAAATTTGGTTCTGATATTAAAAACATCACCGACCTATCACTAAGCAGCGCAGACAAAATCCAAAGCCTTGAAAAGATTGATGCCGCATACCGTCTTGAACTGGACGCACTTAAACTAAAAGACACCCAACAAGACAAGCGAATCACAGATCACATCACAGCAAATACAACCGATCACAAAGCCCTAAATACTGCCATCGAAGCACTGAAACAAGCCGATACGGCTATTGGAGCCCGTATTGATACACTCCAAACTGAACTTAAACAGGCAAATGTTGAAATCGATGAAGTTCAAAAAGCCATCGAGGCTAGAACAGCAACACTAAGGAATGAATTCAAAGCAGCCGATAATGTTATTAAAGGTGAGATTCAAAACACCCTTGATAAATCACTAGCTGATGTGGATAAAACCAACAAGGAACAGGGTGAGCTGATTCAATCACTAGGTACCAGCATCACAAAAATTGGTGAGCAGAACGTTAAGTTCAGTACTGAATTGGTACAGGTGAAACTCGAACAGGGCAATATCAAACAGCTATGTATTGAATTAGATGCCAAGATTAAGGATTCGATCCAAGGCCAATCTAACGTACCCACAGGAACAATTATTGACTGGGTTGGTGGAATGTATGGCCTTGGTGTCCCCGCTGGTTATTGGCCCTGTGATGGTACTGAAATCAACGCTCCAACATCACCCCTCCACAAGAAGAAAGCACCCGATACAAGAAACGCCTATAAAACTGGTGGTGAATTCACACAGGTTGGTACCTTCGCGGGTTCTAACACCTATTCCCTAAAGGGTTCTGACCTCCCTAAAATTCAACTCCCGAGCACATCAACCCAATACACACCTAGCGGTTCTGTTAGTGTTAGTGCTGGTGGTGATGCTAGTACCAAGTTGATATATACGACTGGAAGCAAAATTTATCATACAGATAATAATGCCACCAACGGAAGTTCTTATAGGTATCCAAACGGTTCGCCCGATTCAACATATGGTACCACAACCACATGGCACGGTCATTCCGCCAGTTTCTCAGGTTATACCGCAACAATCACCCTCCCCGGCTCTCAATTAAATACCGGAACCCAAACCGCAATTGATATGCGCCCTCGCTCTATCTATGTGACCCAACTAATAAAACTATAAAGGATCATTCATGTCTGACGTTTTCAATCCCGAACAATATAAATCCCTGTATGAACCACAAGGTCAATCCGTTATCTATGGTGAAACCTTTCAAAACAGTACTGGCGGTGGTGGTACTAAAATTATCCAAACCGTTGAAAACGTCAGTACTGGAACCAAACACACTAAGGTTCTAACAGCTCGAATCCCCAAACTAAGTACCATCGAAGAATTGCGTGACCTCCTAGACGTACCAGAATATGAAGATGGGAAGTTCCTAAGTGTTGAAGGTTCAAAACTATTATGGAAAGGTTTGCCAATTGCCGAACTAACCGAAAGTATCAAGAAGGTACAAGAGGAATCACAGGACGGCGACACACAAATCAAGAAAATCATCACGGACTTTCAAGCACAGACCGATACCAAATTCAAAGCAGAACAAAAGGCACGTACCGATCTAAACACAGCTATCCAAACTCAAATTGACGGTGTTGTTAAATCAGCCGATGCGAAATTCAAAGCTGAATCTGATAAAAGAGCCGCTGATGTATCGGCACTTGAAGATAAAATAAAAGAAGAAGAAAAATCACGTACCGATAGCGATAATAAACTCCAGAAACTAATCGATGCTTTCAAAACCTCTGATGGTACCGATAAGAAAGATATCAAAGAAAAAATTGATAAGCTATTCCTATTGAATTCACAAGTTAAATTAGAATTCAATTCGTATCGTGATGTTGAAATGCCTTCTATGTGGGCACAACAACAAAAGACAAATAATCAATTCAATAACCAGCTCCAAACGCTAGGTTCTGTTTCTGAGAAAAGTGTTAATGAGATCCAGAAGAAGGTTGATACCCTAGATACTCGCCTAACTGATACTGGGGCTAAGATTTATAATGACCTTGTTCAAGTTGAGGCTAAGCTAACTGCCGTTGATGCCAAGACCGCAGAAACTAACACACAGCAAGATAATCGCCTTGGTGTTATTGAGCGTGATTATGCCACTAAAGCCTATGTTCAAGCCGAGATTAAAAAGATCTCAATCACGGATATCAAACAAGTTAAATCAGAAGCTAACTTGCCAAAAGCCGAAACCGCATATGGTGATTTCTATTTCATCACGGATACCAAGGAATGGAAAACTTCTGATGGGAAGGTTTGGCTTGATGTGACCGCAGTTGTACCTGATGAAGTTCAAGCTAAATTCGATGCTTTGCGTACAGACCTTGAAGCCAAAATCACCAAGGTTGAGCAGAATGCCAAAACCGCACATGAATCACTAAAACTTGATGGTTATAAAGGTACCAACACCGAACTAGCCGCATCACTAAATGAAATCAATGGTCTTAATAAACTAGATTTCCTGTCCCGTTCGCAAGGTGGGGAGATTTTCAAACCCATCACCTATAAACAGAACACACCACAGGCGGCAGATGAATTAGTCAATAAAGGTTATGTTGATGGTCAGGTTAAACCACTTCAAGACAAAAAGGTTAATAAAGCTGGTGATACCCTAACAGGTTCACTAACCGGCCCTGATTTCATTCAGAGTACGCCACAGACCAACAACCCAGCAGCCAGTACCAGAAAGGATTATGTTGATCGCCTAATCGCAGAAAGAAAGGCAGATTCTGATGACATTCGCCAAAATGTATATTCAAAGGAAGCAAGTGACCAGAAGTATCTAAACAAAACTGGTGGGGATATGAGTGGTTCCCTGTCAATTTCAAACACCGCACCGCAGTTAATTTTCAACGAGACCGACACTAACAAAAAATATATTCTTGTTTCTGATGGCTCAGGTATTCGTATCAATGAAGATGATACCTCCGGTGGGTATATCTGGCAGTACTATCCAAAAAATGAAGGTATCGAGCTTCTAAAACCTATGACTGGTGCTAGTGGTATGGGTGATAAACCATCCTCACTAACAACCAAACAGTATGTCGATACCCAGATCAAAACCATCGATGATAAGAACTTTAGTCTAGTTAAAACCGCCCTTTCAGTTGATCTAGACACCCTTGGGGCTATCGCTAACGCTGGTGTCTATCTCCAACCAGCAAACGCAAAAGCCACACCAGAGAATCATTATCCACTAGCTCAAGCTGGTACCCTTCTAGTCACACCAAGCGCCTATGGTTGCCAACAAGAATACACTGCTTTCACAGGTCGAAAATTCCAACGTGGACTAACAGGTGCGTGGAATGGTACCAATGGCCCATGGGGAGCATGGAAGGAATACTATTCAACTGTCAGCAAGCCAACAGCCGATGATGTTGGGGCACTATCTAAAACTGGTGGTACCATCGATGGATCATTGGATGTTAAAGGTACTTTAACCGTTAATGGGAAACCTGTTGGTGGTGGTGTACCAGCGGATATTGGGTTCGTTGAAGTTGCGAATGGTGAATACAAGTACAACCCATTTGATAAAAATGGCGGTCTCAAAATAAATCAAGAGCACAACTCCTTAAATTCAGATAAAGGTATTGTGATCGCAACCACCAACTCTAAGTTTGGCGCACAAATAAACCTAGTTAGTCAACACGTCAACACGTGGGCTGAACACGCCAATACGTTTGCTCAATACATAAATGTTAATGGTGATTCCTCAGCGAATTTTGGTTCTATGGGTACAACCGATATATTCGGTGGTGAAGCTATAAATGTTAGGGGGCCAAAGGGTATTTCTATTGAAGGAAATACCAATATTGAAGGGACTTTCACCGTTAATGGTCAACCACTTCAAATCAGCACAATTCAAAATGATACTGGTGATATGAATACCAATATCAAGAATGGATACTATTTTGTTAAACTCGCCAAAAATATCCCAACTGAATTCAATGTGAATAATTCATGGGGTGGTTGTATTGTTAGCGGTGATGAGAAGATCGGTCAGAACAGTACAGTTATCCAAACCTATTATTCCATGACAACTCCAGTGCGTGTTTTCACCCGTTTGAACATTAGCGGTACTTGGAAGAACTGGGTTCGTATTCTGACTGGTGATGATGTGGTGTCAGGCCCTAAAGGTGATACTGGCCCACGTGGCCCACAGGGTGAGAAAGGCCCTAATGGTGAGAAAGGTGACAAAGGTGAGAAAGGTGATCCGGCAGACCCTAATATCCTTCAAGTTCAAGACATCCGAGCCAAAATAAAAGCACCAAAGGAATTCACAGGGAGAACCGTACAGGCAACATTCACCAACCAACAGCGCCCACACGCAGGTGAATGGTTATCCAGTATCAATGTCAGTGGTTGGACTTCCGATACTTATAACACTTGGGAAATTGCCAGTGATTCAAGTGCCCGTGATTATGACAATAGGTTATTTTTCCGTGGTGGTCGTGGTGATAACTGGGGTGCCTATAATGAGATCTATCACAGTGGTTCAAAGACCGTCACTATCAAGAATAATGATGAGTCAGCTATGGTATTCGATGGTATCAGTGAAACAGATGGTTGGACTTGGTTGAAGTTGGGAAAAGCAGCACTGAACCAACAAGTTCATATTGCCTATAATACAAAAGCCGAAGATAGCGCATCCGCAAATAGTCTCCACATTCGCCCAAGTGGTACAACTTCCGCATCATTCGCAAGTGATTCGGTCAGGTCACATAGAATTCATTATATGTTGGCGAATTCGTCTGTTGTTAATGATGCTCCATATATGGAACTTCATAAACCTGGACTTCTGGCCGCGAAATGGCACATCGGGGCAACTAATGAAATTCAGTTATCGCAGACCAACGGAAATGGCGTCCCACATTATGATTTCCTAACATATAACCCATATATGGGCACCACGTATATAAATGCCCAGAATTGGACTAATAGCAAATCACATGGTTATATTGATCAACATGCTCAATGGGCCCCATTATCCGTCAACTTCGGTGCTGGTCGTGGTGCTTCTGATTATCACCCAGCACTTAAAGCCCGTCATGTTGTCACTGGTGATGGATACACAACCGATGCCGAATTTGGTATTTTGCGCAGTGGTACCAACAACTGGGGTATGGCAAATATTCGTGTTGGTTCTGGTGAAGTTGGAACTAAAGGGGTGATGGCTAACTATCTATTTGACATTCAAGGGAACTTCACAGCACCTGCGAATGTGGTTAGTGCTGGCGCGAATATTGGTGGAAATGGTATCAACTCCAAAGGGAATATTATTATCAATAACGCATCCCCGACAATTTGGTTCCAAGACACCGATCAACGCAGTGCGGCAATCCATAACAATTCAAACCTATTGTATATCCTCCGCGGTACAGGTACAGCGGCAACAGCTTGGGATGCTGGCCCTAACGGTCGTCACCCAATGACCCTAAACCTTGAATCTGGTGATGTGGTATTCAGTGGGAATGTGGTGGCGTATTCTGACATTCGCCTAAAACGTGATATTCAACCACTAAGTGGAGCACTTGATAAAGTACTTCAATTGGAAGGTGTGAATTATAAACGCAAAGGAAATGACACCGACCGTCTTGAATGTGGTTTCATCGCTCAAGAAGTTCAAAAAATAATCCCAGAGGTTATTGTTGAGCAACCAGATGAAGATAAAACCCTTTCAATGGATTATGCTAAACTGAATGCCTATCTAGTTGAGGCAATCAAAGAGCTAACCGCACGTGTTAAACATCTAGAAGGGAGGGTTTGATCATGGCCCTTCATGGATGGGGACAGGCAATGTCGATTGCCCATGTCGCAACAGAATTAGGTATCTCACCCATTGGATTATCACTGGGTGATTCACGGGTTCGAAATCTGTTAGGTGATACAGGTGCGGTGTATTTGTCTAATGCCTATGGGAAAAGCAATGCGTACACATCAACTATATCACTTGGGAATAGTGGTATAACCACTGGTGTCTATAGACCCAATGCCGGAAGTGGTTGGGTCTATGGTTCAGTGGCTAACTCTATTGTATATGGTACCCCCTTGATATGGATGACATGGGAGGTTGATCGCTTTGGTGGAACCGGTGATGGTGAGTTTTATTTTGCTAATTCAATTGGAGCAAAGTTAAAAATCACTGTTAATGAAAGAACATTCACAACATCAGATAACGGCGGTGGACGATATAGTATCCCCGCTGAGTATACCCAGTTCATGGAAGATTCAGTTGGCGGATTAACCATTCAAATTATTCCTATAAGTTAAAAAGGCTCCGTGAGGGCCTTTTTTCATTTCACCAACGGGCCGAGCATAACCACGCTGAACAAGGTATTTCTTAGTCAGGTCGAACCCATCACCATCAGGGTTCGTTCCGTATATGACGCTATAATCCTTCAAGTCATTTTCTAATTTATATGATGGTTTCCCCGTCAACTTAAACCGATTCCCCATCCATTCATATTCTTGTTCTGGTTCTCTGCTAGGTGCCAGTACTGAATCCACAACTTCAATACTTGGCACATGAACGGCATTATGAGACATCAGAAGTTGAATCGCCTCATTGGTATTATATTTGGTACCTGCTAGGGCCTTTTTAAGTGCTTGTCTAGGAGCCTCAAAATCTTCACGGATGGCATCGAACAGCTTAGTGGCATTCGCATCACCGATAGTTTCAATGAATGCCTTTCGAGTTTCTTTATTGTTCAGTACGTGATAAATCTTAAACATCATAGCATCGTCAAATTTCACTTCTTGTCACCTCTAATAAGACCTGTATGTACTTCATTGTTGTTTAGATTGATTTTCAAAACACGACCGTCTGTTTCAACGCATAGACCCATCAATGAAAGGGCAGCATGAATTTTCTTCCGGTATTCGTTATCACCGCTGATAACTGCTTCAACATCTGTTTTCGGTACAGATGGGATAACACGCGCTTCAAGTGCTCGAACGTGGCTTTCTAGTTCATGTATTTCAGATTCAAGGTTTTTCAATCTCTGTTTGGCTATGTCAGAACCACCCAATACCAAATCAATCAACTTTTCACCCTGTTCACGCTTCAACGTCAACTGGGCCCGCATGTTTTTCAATGTTGAACCAACTGAACGATTCACCGAATTGACGTCTATTCCCGGCAATAACTCCAATACAGCCCTTTCAATCGTGTTCAATTGGATACTTTTTGACTGACACCTAAGCCCAATCGCCTTATTTTGGCAACGGAGATAACCTAGCTTGGTGCGTTCCCCTGCTTTATTAACCCATGAGTTCGCAACATAGGTATACGAACCACCACAACACGAGCACCTGACACAGCCACTTAAAACCGTGGCTATTTTTCGTGTCTTTGCTTTGCCCTTGCCTCTTGCGCTCCTTAAACGTGTGGCATTTTCGAAATCCGAAACAGAAACACATGCCGGATAATAGTCATCAATGACGACCCCACTAGAGGACTCAAAATAGCCGCATGTGCTTTTGGATTTCAGAACACTAAGCACCTTATTAGAGTTCCACCCATCGGCAACCCCCATGTATGGAACCCTTTCGAGCTTCAAGGTCTGCGCTATCGAGTTAGCCCCGTTGCCAGCTAAGTACAGATCGAATATTCGTTTCACTGCCTTGGCATGATGATTCAACACTAGGCCACTAGGGGTCACGTCTATCCACAAAGGGGTTGTGCCTCGAACCACATCACCACGCTTATAGTTGTTGTACTTCCGTTGGATGTTGTCCTTAGAACGCCTCGATTTCATCAGGGATTCATTGTGTGCCCTTTCCATAACGGCAAGCGCAACGTGAATGGTCATGTGGTTATCAGATGAATACACAGTCCCAGTACTGATCTCATGAACGGATATACCAGCCCGTATGATGGTTATCAGTCGTTGGAGGGCATCGATTGTATTCTCACGACCTAGGCGGTCTAGTGACTCCACCACTAGGGCAGAACCCTTTTCAACATTGCCCTGTTCTATCTCATACAGGAAAGCCCCCAAGGCACCTTCCATTTGTTTTCCGTGATAACCAGAACCTATGTCCTGATGTCTCTCATGTGGTGTGAGTCCATGGCGTTGACAGTACTCGTCTGCCACATCACGTTGACGATTGAGGCCAGCGCCTTGCTCCTGCCCCTTGGATGAGATCCTTGAATAGATGTACGCCTTTGGGGCCTTGTGGGTTGTGGTGGCGGTGGTTGGTGCGGCGGTCATACCCTTTCTCCGTTGCTCTTATACGGTGCTATAGCACTAAAAAACCCAATTCCTCATATTGGATAAGAAATTGTGTTGAAGTGCTGAGGGTACGCTGGCCGCGTTCACCACCGGCTCGGGCAATGCCCCCTTCTACGCCTTCGTGGAGCTGATCCCCA
>CAZIZA010000004.1:29462-40919 GCA_964543555.1 uncultured Pseudomonas sp. | reverse complement strand
GGGCGATGTCGCCGGCGAACAGCAACGCCAGCAGGGCCAGCAGCGGGGCGAGGATCAGGACGTTGATGCCGCGATAGGCGAGGTACATCAACAAGGCGAGAGAAATCAGAATACCGAGGGTACCCATGGGCGGTTCCTTTTGTTGTTGTTCTATCGGCTCGTGGCCGTTTTATCGGGCGGTGCGGATATAGCGACACCCCCTACGGCTTTTTCAGAGCGAGAGTCGTGCCAAGGTAAGGCTGAGGTTTCGTAAAAGGCGCGCGAGGCTTAATTGGGCGTAGGTTTCGAGCATTCAGATGGCGATATGCGAGCACCTGGTGGTTGTGAAAGGTGTCTAGATATTTGGACTTATTCTATTTATTTGGAATTAACGGCAAATATTTGTCTAGAAAGTTGGATTTCAGTTGCAACTGCTGATGGAAGTCGTGCATTTCGACTCTGTCCATCTTTTAGCGTTTGTCGATGGCGTCTGGTGTTGTGTGTAGCAGCGCGTGCTGGCAACTTGTTAAGCATGCGCTACCGGCTATGCAAGGAATGACCAGTGAAAGGATTCGCCGATCTCAGCGACCAGGCCCGCCGTCTCTGGGCCAAGAGTGGCGATGGCTTCGGCCATGGTGTGCTGGCGCATTTGCTGGACGTAGCGGCGGTGGCTGAGCGGATGTTGGCGCATGAGCCGCCGGGCACGCTGGATTGGGCCGCTCAGGCGTTGGGGCTGGAGCACGAGCATGTTGCCCGCTGGGTTGCCTGCCTGGTAGGCCTGCATGACTTCGGCAAGGCCATCCCCGGCTTTCAGGACAAGTGGCTCGCAGGGCGGCAAGCCGATGAGTCGCTGGGGCTGGCCTTTCCCGACCGCGCTCTGGGCGTAACCGATCATGCCTGTGCCAGCGCAGCGTTGCTCTGGGAGCACTTGCCTGGGCAGGGCATTGGCCATCTGCTGTGGATTCGTCATGTCTTGCAAGCCATCAGCGCCCACCATGGCTACAACTTCAACCAAAGCGAATTCAATCGGGCCAAACCGGCGTTCGAACCGCCGGCCTGGGGTGAGGCGCGTCGGCAGATATTCATGGCTTACTGGGCGGTATTGGCGCCACAGGGCGTGCCGCAAATCGAAGCCTTGTCACAGCCGGCGGTGCAGTGGCTGGCCGGGCTGACCAGCGTGGCCGACTGGATTGGCTCCAATCCCGAATGGTTCCCTCTTGGCGAGCGCCATGCGCTGCTGGCCGAGCATCATGCCGATGCCTGCTTGCGCGCGGATCAGGCTTTGCAGCAGATCGGTTGGCGAGCCTTCCAACCGCTGCTGAAAGACTCGGCCACGGTTGATCATCTGCTTGCCCAGATCGTCCAGCGCCCAGCGCTGAGGGCGCGGCCTTTGCAGCGCGAGGCCGACCGCCTGCTCGATGGCGTGCAAGGCCCGGCGCTGTTGCTGGTCGAGGCACCGATGGGCGAGGGCAAGACCGAGCTGGCCTTTCTCGCTCACCTGCGCCTGCAGGCGGCCAACCAGCATCGTGGCCTCTATGTCGCGCTACCAACACAGGCCACGGGCAATGCATTGTTCAACCGTGCTTTGACCTTTCTCCACAGTTTCTCGGGTGATACGGCGCTGGATGTGCAACTGGTGCATGGCGGCGCCGGGCTCAACGAACAGGTGCTGGCGTTACGTGGCATTTATGGTGCCGAGGGCGAGAGCGTGTCTTCGTCGGCCTGGTTCTCCCAGCGCCGTCGCCCGCTGCTATCCCCTTATGGCGTCGGCACCGTGGATCAGGCGCTGTTCGCCACGCTCAACGTCAAACACCATTTCGTGCGTTTGTGGGGGCTAAGCAATCGTGTGGTGGTGCTCGATGAAGTGCATGCCTACGACACCTACACCAGTGGCCTGATCGAAGCGCTGCTGCGCTGGCTCAAGGCAATGGGCAGCTCGGTGGTATTGATGAGCGCCACCTTACCGGCGCCGCGTCGCGATGCCTTGCTACGTGCCTGGGGCGTTGCCCCGGAGAGCGCGCCTGAGCTGAGCTATCCGCGCCTGTTGTTGGCCGATGCGCGTGGGGTGGATGGTGGTACGTGTGACTCAAGGCCATTGCCGCCGATTCAACTCCAGGCCGTGGGGGAAACGATCGAGAGCCTGGCCGCCAAAGCCTGTGAGCTGGTGGAGCAAGGCGGTTGCGGGGCGCTGATCGTCAATACCGTGGATCGTGCGCAGGGCCTTTATCTCAAACTCAAGGCCGAGCAGGGGGCTGAAGTGCCGCTGCTGCTGTTTCATGCGCGCTTCCCGGCCAATCAGCGCAGCGAGCAGGAGCAGGCCGTGCTGGCGCGCTTTGGCGAGGGTGGTGCGCGACCGACCAAGGCTTTGCTGATCGCCACCCAGGTGGCCGAGCAGAGCCTGGATATCGACTTCGATTTCATGCTGACCGACCTGGCGCCGGTGGATCTGATCCTGCAGCGCGCGGGGCGCTTGCATCGCCACCAACGTGAGCGCCCCGAGGCGCATCGTCAGGCGACCTTGTATGTGGCGGGGCTGGCGCCCGAAGCCTTGCCCGACCTCAAGAGCACGGCCTGGGAGTACGTCTACGAGCCCTACATCCTCGGGCGCACCTGGGCGTTGCTGTCGCGCGAGCAGGAACTGCATCTGCCGCAGGATATCGACCGGTTGGTGCAGGCGGTGTATGACGACGGAGAGCTGCCGAGTGACATTGATCAGGACTCGCTCAACTACATAGAAATTGAGGCCTATGGCGCGCACCGGGCAATGCAGATCAATGAGCGCTTGCAGGCGGTAAGCATTGCGTTGACTCCAGAAGATGAACCGCAAAATGCCTACACGCGTAGTCCGAGGGGAAATGAGGAAGGAGAAGGGCTTGGGCTTACCAATCGCACCCGTCTCGGCGACGACTCCGTGACGCTGATCCCTGTGCATCAGGTGCCTGGTGGCTGGAGCTTGACCCCGAATGGCGAGGCCTTCGACCCCGATCAGCTTGTGTCCAATGCGCTGGCCAAACAGCTCCATGCCCGCCAGCTAAAAACCTCACGCGCTGCACTGGTCAAGCATGCTCAGGCGCTGGAGTCGCGGCGGTCGTTCAGCGAGCATCCGTTGCTGCGTCATCTCAAGCCGCTGGTACTGATCGATGGCTGCCTGCCAGTCGGGCGTTTGACGGTGCGTCTGGATGATGAGCTGGGGCTGGTCTATCAGCGCACGAGCTAAGTTCAGTCTGCACTTGGCCACTGGCGGGCCGTATGCAACACCCGGAGTATCCGTACCTGGCCATCGGCCAGGTCGTAGATCATCAGATAGTGCTGATGCACGACCAGCTCGCGAGTGCCGCTTACCCGGCCCGGTCGCCCCAAGCCGGGATGATCGGCCAGGCGGCTGGCCTTCTCCGTGAACAACTCATCCAGCGCCAGGGCGGCAATAGGATTGTCCTGAGCGATATAACTGCGGATGGCTTGGCGGTCGTTCAGCGCAAGACGCGTCCAGGCCAGCTTCACGACGCGGCGCTGTCCAGCTTGCGGCGCATTTCAGCACGCCATGCGGCGGCTTCGGCTTCGACCTCTTCGCTGCTGAGCAACTCACCGGCATTGGCCGAATCCAGCCCCATCTGTACCTGGCGGCGCAGCCAGGCATCATGTTCGGCAGCCTCTTGCTGCTGCCGAACGAAGTCACGCATGAAATCGCGCAGCAATTGCGCGCCAGTGCGGTCGCGAGCTTTGGCAGCCTGGGCAAATTCGCTTTTCAGGGCGTCGTCTACGCGAAAGGTAAAGGTGGCTTCACTCATGCTGAGCACCTCGATGTGTTACAGGGTCGGTGCATCGTAGCACGCAGCTGGAGAAGCTAAGCAGTAGGAGGACAAGTGGCATGGGCTGATTTGGCTCATTCCATAGTGGCACTTTGTCTGTTTTACTGCAGGCCTGTCGGATTCAGGGAAAGGGATATGGAATCGTGGCAATAGGGAATGGGGAGATAGGTATGAGTGAGTCTTTCAATCTGCTCGACGAGCCATGGCTGGCGGTACGGATGCACAACGGGCAGGTGCGTGAACTGGGCTTGCTGGCGCTCTTTGAGCAGGCCGGCGAGATCAGCGCCCTGGCGGAGACCTCGCCGCCGAGCCTGATCGCTCAATACCGGCTGTTGCTGGCCATTACCCACCGCGCCATCAGCCAGGCGCAAGGGCGCTGGACGGATGCCGAGCGCTTGCGCTGGTATCAGAACGGGCTGCCGCTGGTGGCCATTGGTGACTATCTGCAGCATTGGCGCGAACGCTTTTGGCTGTTCCATCCGCAGTACCCCTTCATGCAAGTGGCGGCACTGGCCGACGCCGAAGAAACCCGCGACAAACTCAAGCCCTGGACGCAAATCTCCCTGGCCAGCGCCAACGGCAATGCGCCGGTGGTGTTCGATCACTCCTGTGACTTGGCGCCGCGTAGCATCGGTGCGGCTGATGCGTTGCGCACTTTGCTGGGTTTTTTGCAGTTCACGCCAGGTGGCCTGGTCAAGACGTTGCGTGATTCCGACAAAGCCGGTGCGTTGGCCAATACGGCAGCGGTAATACCTGTGGGCGATTCGCTGTCGCAAAGCTTGTGCCTGGCCCTGCATCCAGCGACTCAGACGGGGCATGAAGACCTGCCCGCCTGGGAACGCAACGCGCTGAGCATTACCCAACTGCGTGGCGACCCTGAGATGGCGAGCGGCCCCAATGATCGCTACACCCGGCAGAGCCGCGCCGTGCTGCTATTGGCGGACGATGAGCAGCGTGTGCAGTGGCTTCGCTTCGCCGCTGGTTTGGCACTGGGCGATGACGTGCAGGCCCCCGATCCCATGGCCAGCTATCGGGCCGGCAGCAATAGCATGGTGCGCCTGAGTTTCAGCGAAGGTCGCGCTTTGTGGCGTGACCTGCCGGCGCTGCTGCCGGATGCCGAAGGCAAGGCCTCGCAGCCGGCCGCCGTGTTGGAGTGGGCGGCCAATCTGCAGTTCTACCTGGGCAGTGGCGTGCAGCCGTTGCTGATCGCCGGCTTGGCCAGTGATCAGGCCAAGCTGCTGCGCTGGCGTTCCGAGCGCATTGCGCTGCCGGCCAAGCTGCTGGCTTCCCCCGATCACGCCAACGAGCTGCGCCGCTATGTGCGTGATGCCGAAGAGCTGTTCACGGCCCTGCGCAAGCTGGCCACTGGCATGTTCGCCGAAACCCTGCCCGACCCCGGCAGCAAGGACAC
Source organism: uncultured Pseudomonas sp. (assembly GCA_964543555.1). Classification (GTDB taxonomy): domain Bacteria; phylum Pseudomonadota; class Gammaproteobacteria; order Pseudomonadales; family Pseudomonadaceae; genus Aquipseudomonas. The sequence goes on along the minus strand of CAZIZA010000004.1, from coordinate 35,720 downwards.
CTGGGCGCGTGCGCGCAGCCTGATCGATGCCGGCCCAGCGGGCGCCCTGTACTTCGCCAGCGCCGAGCGTCAGCTAGGGCGGGTCATGGCGCTGTTGGGCAGCGACGAGTTGGACGAGGCCGAAGCGCTCTGGCAGCAAAGCTTGCATGACGCGGCCCGTGATGCCTGGCAGGCCGTGTTGGCCGGTTTGGGCCGAGGCGCCAAAGCCCTGCGTGCCGAGGCGCGCCACCATTCACGCCTGCTGGGGCTGCTCGCTCCGTTGCGGGCGACACCTACACCCGACAAGGAGGTTCGCGCATGAGTGAGTTCGCGCAGAGCTTTATCGCCCATTTGCAGCGCCTGCAGGAACGTGATCGGGGCGCCATGGCCACCCTGCGCCGCAGCCTGAGCTTCGAGCCGGGTAGCTATCCGCCGGCTTATCCCTATGTGGAGCGTTTCGTCGCGGTCGAGCGGCATGCTCAGGACGCTTCGCGCCTGGCGCTGTACCTGACAGCGGGCCTATACGCCGCTCATCCTCATCACGCTGCGCGAAGCCTGGCTGCAAGCCTTGGCGAGCTGATGCGCAAGCGTGAAAGCGCCAGCATCGAGCAGCGCTTCATCGCCTTGCTTGGAGCCGATGCGGAAAACCTGGCGGTGTATCTGCGCCAGATCATCAGCTTGCTGGCCGCCGATGACCGAGCGCTGGACTACGGCGTGTTGCTGCGTGACCTGAGCGTCTGGCTCAACCCGCATATCGATGCCGAGCGCCGCGACAACGTGCGCCAGCGCTGGGCGCGCGACTTCTATCGCGCCCTGGCGGCGCCTGCTGCCGAACCCACTGAACACGCTGCCAACGACTGAGAGGGACATCATGAGTCTGTTTGTCGAGTTTCACCTGATCCAGAACTTCGCCCCATCCAACCTCAACCGTGACGACACCGGCGCGCCCAAGGATGCCCTGTTCGGTGGCCATCGCCGCGCGCGGGTCAGCAGCCAGTGCTTCAAGCGCGCCATTCGCCTGGCGGCGCAGGAGCATGAGCTAGTCGCCCCGGAGTATCGCGGCGTGCGTACCAAGAAGCTTCAGGATTTGTTACTGGAACGCCTGACCGAACGTGATCCACAAGAGGCGAGAGGCAAGATCGAAGTGGCCCTGGCCGCTGCCGGCCTCAAGCTCAAGGATGACGGCAAGACCGAGTACCTGCTGTTTCTCGGCGAGGCTGAAATAGCCGGCTTCGCCAACCTCATCGAGCAACACTGGGACGAACTCGCCGGTGCTCCGGCTGGTGGCGAGAAGAAGGGCAAGAAGGAAGCCAAGGCCAGCGCCCCGGCGGATGTGGTGAAAAAAGCCAAGGCCCTGCTCGACGGTGGCAAAGCGGTGGACGTGGCGCTGTTCGGGCGCATGCTCGCCGACATGCCGGAGGTCAACCAGGACGCTGCCTGTCAGGTGGCCCATGCCATCAGCACGCACCGTGTGGAGCGGGAGTTCGACTACTTCACCGCCGTCGACGACAAGGGTGGGCCGGACGAAACCGGTGCCGGCATGATTGGTCAGGTGGAGTTCAACTCCGCCACGCTGTATCGCTACACGGTGATTGACGCTGGCAAGTTGCTCGGCAACCTGCAGCAGGATCGCGAGCTGGCCCTGTCCGCCCTGGAGGCCTTCACTCAAGCCGTGGTGCGCGCCATCCCGACCGGTAAGCAGAACACCTTCGCCGCGCACAACCTGCCGAGCTTCGTCGGTGTTTGCCTGCGCCATGCCAGCCCGCTGAACCTGGCCAACGCCTTCGAGAAACCCATCGCGGCCCGTCAGGATGCATCGTTGACCGGGCAGTCGGTCAGCGAGTTGGCCAAGCACGAGGGCAAGTTGGCGGCGGTCTATGCCGACCCCCGCGACCAGTGGGCGTATCTCGATCTGAGCGAGGCCTGGCCGCAGAAGGGAACTCAAGTGCAAAACCTGGGCGAACTGGCGGCCTGGGTACGTACGCAGGTCGCCGCGCAACTGGAGGGCTGAGCATGGCTACCCTGTTGTTGCGTTTGCAGGGGGCGATGCAATCCTGGGGCAGCACCAGCCGCTTCGATGAGCGCGATACCCAGTTGGAGCCTTCCAAGTCGGGTGTGCTCGGCCTGGTCTGTGCTGCGCTGGGGCGGGATCGGCATGAGCCTGTCGAGGATCTGGCCGCCCTGCGCATGGGCGTGCGTGTTGACCGTGAAGGCGTGCCGATGCGCGACTACCAGACGATTGGAGGGGATAGGGATCCTCAAAAGGTCAGAAAGTCGATCCGTACTGCCAGCGGTGACTTCAGAAAAGATCCCGTGGTCAGCCCGCGCTATTACCTGTCGGATGCCGCCTTTCTGGTGGGCCTTGAGGGCGCTGACGAAGCTTTGCTCGCGCGTATTCATGCCGCCTTGCGCGCCCCGCATTGGCCGTTGGCGCTGGGACGCAAGAGCTTCGTGCCGGGCATGCCGGTCTGGCTGCCGGATGGTCTTTCGCCCCTGCCGCTGGAGGCGGCGCTGGCTGAGTACCCACGGCTGGTCAGTGCGCGCCGAGGCGACTCACAGCCAAACCTGCGCTGCCTGCTGGAGGATGATCAGGAAGGAGCAATCCGTCTGGATCAGCCAGTCGCGCCTTTTGCCGAACGTCGTTTCGGCCCACGTTTCGTGAAATCGGGAGTGCTGCATGTACCTGACCAGACTGACGCTTGACCCGCGCAGCGCGCAGGCGCGGCGTGATTTGGCCGATGCCTACGAGATGCACCGCACTCTGGCCCGCGCTTTCGTGACCGATGAGCGCAGTACGCCGACACGTTTTCTCTGGCGCCTGGAGGCCGGCAGCAATGCCTGGGCCAGCCCGGTGGTGTTGGTGCAATCGCTGCAGGCTGGCGACTGGTCGGCCTTGCAAGTGCTGCCCAACTACCTGCAACGTGAGATCGAAAGCAAACTCCTCGACCTCCCAACCTGGGTCGAGGGCGGGGCGCGTTATCGCTTTCGTCTGCAAGCCAATCCAACTGTGACGCGCCAGGGCAAACGCTATGGTCTGGTGGGTGAGCAGGAACAGCTTGCCTGGTTGAGTCGTCAGGGCGAACGGCATGGTTTTGCGGTCGAAGCGGCGCTGGTCACAGCCAGCGATGTGCTGGCCAGCCGCAAGGGTGACAGCCGCATCAGCTTGCAACGGGTGTGCTTCGAGGGGCGCTTGCAGGTACGCGAGCTGGCCGCGTTCAGCCGCGCGCTGGAGCAGGGCATAGGCCCCGGCAAGGCGTTCGGCTGTGGATTGCTCAGCGTGGGGCGCGGCTGATTCTGGAGCAGATATGGAGGGCAGCATGAAAGCCAAGCTGCAGGTGCTGGAGCAGGACATCAACACGCATATCAAGGATGGGGTCGAGTACATCTCCATAACGGATATCGCGCGATACAAGAGCCCTGATCGTACGGACATTCTAATCGGTAACTGGTTGCGAAACCGTAATACCGTAGAGTTCCTGGGGATCTGGGAGCAACTCAATAACCCAGATTTTAAACCCATCGAATTCGATGGGTTTAAAAAGCAGGCAGGGCTTAACAGCTTTACCCTGACCCCCAAGCAGTGGATCGAGCGGACCGGCGCCGTTGGCTTGATCTCCAAGGCCGGGCGTTATGGCGGCACCTTTGCACAGAAGGACATTGCCTTCGAGTTTGCCAGTTGGATTTCGGTGGAGTTCAAGCTCTACCTGATCAAGGAGTTTCAGCGGCTCAAGGAGCAAGAGTTTCAGCAGTTGGGTTGGGATATTCGCCGCAACCTGGCCAAGGTCAATTACCTGATCCATACCGATGCCATTCGCGAGAATCTGATTCCCGAAACCTTGAGTACACAGCAGATCAGCGTCGTTTATGCCAGTGAGGCCGACCTGTTGAACGTGGCATTGTTCGGCGTCACTGCCCGGCAATGGCGCGATGCCAACCCAGGGCTGAAAGGCAATCTGCGCGATCATGCCGACGTCCATCAATTGGTCTGCCTGGCTAATCTGGAGTCGATGAACGCCCACTTCATCAGTGAAGGGCTGCCCCAGTCCGAGCGCCTGCAGAAATTGAACGAACTGGCTATTCGGCAAATGCGCGTACTGGTCGAAGCGACTCGGCAGCCCTTGCTTGATGAGGGCGTCTGAACATGGCCGGTAACCTGCTACCTCCACTCAAGCCCCTGCCGATGAAAGATCGGGTGTCGATGATCTTCGTCCAGTACGGGCAGATCGATGTGCAGGATGGCGCCTTCGTGGTCATCGACAAAACCGGCGTGCGCATGCACATCCCGGTCGGTTCGGTGGCCTGCATCATGCTCGAACCGGGTACACGGGTGTCCCATGCCGCCGTGCATCTGGCTTCCACCGTGGGCACCTTGCTGGTGTGGGTGGGCGAGTCCGGTGTGCGCCTGTATGCCAGCGGTCAACCGGGTGGTGCGCGGGCGGATCGCTTGCTCTACCAGGCCAAGCTGGCGCTGGACGATGAGTTGCGCCTGAAGGTGGTGCGCAAAATGTACGAGCTGCGTTTTCAGGAGCCTGCACCGGCCAGGCGCAGCGTCGAACAGTTGCGTGGCATCGAGGGCGCGCGCGTGCGCGAAACCTACAAGCTGTTGGCCAAGCAGTACGGCGTGGATTGGCGGGCACGCAACTATGACCGCAACGAGTGGGATGCAGCGGACATTCCCAACCGTTGCCTGTCGGCGGCCACTTCCTGTTTGTATGGCATCACCGAGGCAGCCGTGCTGGCGGCGGGTTATGCGCCTGCTGTGGGTTTCATCCACACCGGCAAGCCGTTGTCCTTCGTCTACGATATCGCCGACCTGTTCAAGTTCGAGACCGTGGTGCCGCTGGCTTTTCGCATCGCCGCCAAGGCGCCGCACCAGCCTGAGCGTGAGGTGCGTCTCGGTTGCCGCGACCTGTTCCGCTCCAGCAAGATCCTGGCGAAGATCATCCCCACCATCGAAGAGGTGTTGTCCGCAGGGGGGATCTCGCCGCCCGAAGCGCCGCCTGAATCCGTACCGCCAGCCATTCCCAATCCCGAAAGCATCGGCGACGCCGGGCACAGGGCGCAGTGATGAGTTTTCTGGTAGTGGTCACCGAGAACGTCCCACCACGCCTGCGCGGGCGCATGGCCATCTGGCTGCTCGAGGTGCGTGCGGGCGTCTATATCGGCGATGTTTCCAGGCGAACCCGCGAAATGATCTGGGAGCAACTGAGCCAGGGCCATGAAGATGGCAACGTGGTGATGGCCTGGGCGAGCAACCACGAGTCGGGTTACGAGTTCCAGACGCTTGGGTCAAACCGCCGCCTCCCGGTGGAGTTCGACGGCCTGCATTTGGTCGCTTTTCACCCTCCTGAAACACCCGATCTTTAACAAGGAACGTTGGTAGATTTTTAGCGGCCAATTTTTCCTTTTGGGAACAATTGGTTACGCTAAGTGTGTTCCCCGCGTGAGCGGGGATGAACCGACCCTGAGCCCGACCCCGAACCCTGACCCATCGTGTTCCCCGCGTGAGCGGGGATGAACCGTCGATATCGTCAGGGATGGCCAGGCGGGTGAGGTGTTCCCCGCGTGAGCGGGGATGAACCGGCGCTGAAGCGGATCACCTGGCCATCGACGACGTGTTCCCCGCGTGAGCGGGGATGAACCGAAAGATGGCAGTCTACCCCAGCACCCGCCAAAGTGTTCCCCGCGTGAGCGGGGATGAACCGGGAAAGGCAACGCCATAGCCCTCGGTCTGCCAGTGTTCCCCGCGTGAGCGGGGATGAACCGCCGGTATTGAGCAGTTGATCGTCCATGACCTGGTGTTCCCCGCGTGAGCGGGGATGAACCGTACACGGGCGGCACCGCCCGCGCCACGTAGCGGTGTTCCCCGCGTGAGCGGGGATGAACCGCTGCATAACAAGACGGTGCGCGAGATCGTCAGGTGTTCCCCGCGTGAGCGGGGATGAACCGTGGCGCGGACTGGCCCAGGATGCACACAGCCAGTGTTCCCCGCGTGAGCGGGGATGAACCAACTGCGAATAGAGCTGGAGGCGCTGCGTGTCGGTGTTCCCCGCGTGAGCGGGGATGAACCGCCGATACCGACAACCGAGGTACTACCTTCGCCGTGTTCCCCGCGTGAGCGGGGATGAACCGGCCGTCTCGAGGCGCTTTAGCTGGTTCGCTTCGTGTTCCCCGCGTGAGCGGGGATGAACCGACTGCGCGCGCCGGGTGCTGCTACCCCCTGCCGTGTTCCCCGCGTGAGCGGGGATGAACCGACTGCGCGCGCCGGGTGCTGCTACC
>CAZIZA010000004.1:0-29362 GCA_964543555.1 uncultured Pseudomonas sp. | reverse complement strand
CCCTGCCGTGTTCCCCGCGTGAGCGGGGATGAACCGTTGCTCACTACGGGCGGGTAGTTCAGCAGGTTGTGTTCCCCGCGTGAGCGGGGATGAACCGTCGCCGGTGATCAGCTCGTAAGGCACACCAAGGTGTTCCCCGCGCCAGCGGGGATGAACCGGCCGCAAGCATGCGCGCGATTTCGTTCGCAACAGTGTTCCCCGCCCTGTACGTATGAACATCAGGGCCGGTCGTATGCGCTATTTTTTAGCTCGGCAGGCGAGTAACCTTGCGCCCGATGGCTCTGCGAACGCTTGCGTACGCGGATGAAAAGGGAACAGGGTGCGGCGACTCTTGCCTATGCCCTGGCTGCCCCCGCAACTGTAAGCGGCGAACGATGCCCAGATGCCACTGACTGCGGTCGGGAAGGCGGGCGAAGTGCCAAGCCGTGAGCCAGGAGACCTGCCATCGAATCCATCATCCTCCAACTCGCTGCGCGGTGGGCGCGGCCAAGGAACTTGCATGCACATCGAACCGGGCGTCGTCGAAGGCGCCAAGATCTTTCTCAGTTACGCAACCGCCGTCGGCGCCTTCGCCCTGACCGCCAAGCTGGCGCGCGATGCCATACGTGACAACGGCGGGGCTGCGGCCCTGGCGCTGCGTAGTCTGCTGACCACGGCGCTGGTGTTCTGCTTCTTCGAGGTATTGCCGCACCATGCGGTGGGTGTTTCCGAGGTGCACCTGATTCTCGGCTCGACCCTGCTGCTGCTTTTTGGCGCGGGTGCAACGGCTGTTGGCCTTGCGGCTGGTTTGCTGTTGCAGGGCTTGCTGTTCGCACCGTTCGATCTGCCGCAATACGGCATGAACGTCACCACCTTGCTGGTGCCGCTGTGGGCCATCAGTGTGCTGGCCCAGCGTATCGTTGCGCCGGGTACCGCCTACGTCGACCTTTCCTACAAGCAGGCGCTGGCGCTGTCGACCGCTTACCAGGGCGGCATCGTCGCCTGGGTCGGTTTCTGGGCGTTCTACGGCGATGGCTTCACCAGCGACAACCTGGCCGCCGTGGGCAGCTTCGGCCTGGCCTACATGAGTGTGATTCTGGTCGAGCCGCTGATCGATCTGGGCATGCTGGCGGGGGCCAAGGCGCTGGCGCGTTTCAGCCAGGGCCCACTGTTCAACGTACGCCTGCATCAGGCAGCCGTCTGATGCCGAGTGCGGCGGCCGCGGGTTGGGTCGCCGCGCTATGTTTTGCCATGAGGTTACAGGCAAGATAGGGGCGTTCGTTCAGCCAGGAAGATGCCTGTGAAAGCCTGCTCCGATGATTTCGTCATTGCCCACACCCCCGAAGAAGCAGTCGACCGCCTTGCCGCGCTCCATCAGGAGGCGACTGGCGCCCTGAGTCATGCGCTCAAGCGTTACCTCAAGGAGCGCATCCGCCCGGATGCCAGCGAGCACTGCCTGTTCCGCTATCCCGAGTTGCGCCTGACCTACCTGTGCCAGGGCGAGGTGCCGACCACCGTGCGCGCCTACGCCAAGGTGCAGATCCCAGGTACCTACGCGATCACCGTGACCCAGCCGGCGGCCTTCCGCAAATACCTGCTGGAGCAGTTGCGCCCATTGATGAGCGACTTCACCGTACGGGTGGAGGTTGGTCGCAGTCAGCAGAATATTCCCTATCCGTACGTGGTCGAGGGTGGTGACGAGCTGGCCGGCAGTGGCGTGACCGCCGCCGAACTGGCGCGCGTGTTCCCCAGCACCGACCTGTCCGCCGCAACCGACGGCACTGCCGACGGTCTGTACGACTGGGAGAACATCGACCCGCTGCCGCTGGCGCTGTTCGACGCGGCGCGCACCGACTTCTCGCTCAAGCGCATCCAACACTACACCGGCAGCGACTGGCGCCATGTGCAGCCGTGGATCCTGCTGACCAACTATCACCGTTACGTCGATCAGTTCATCCGCCATGGTCTGGACATGCTGGTGGGCGACTCGCGCTTCACGCGCATGGTGCTGCCGGGCAACGTGGTGATCGAGCGCGGCATGGCCGAAGGCGAGATGCAGGCGATCATCGAGAACGTGGTCTGGCACCGCTATCAGATGCCGGCTTACCACCTGCAGGCCGAGGACGGCCATGGCATTACCCTGGTCAACATCGGTGTCGGCCCGTCCAACGCCAAGAACATCACCGACCACCTGGCCGTGCTGCGTCCGCATTGCTGGCTGATGATCGGCCACTGCGGCGGCCTGCGTCAGTCGCAGACCATCGGCGACTACGTGCTGGCCCACGCCTATATGCGCCGCGACGGCATTCTTGACCGCGTGCTGCCGCCGCACATCCCGCTGCCGGCGCTGGCCGAAGTGCAGCAGGCGCTGCAGGAAGCGGCCAAGCAGGTCACCGGCGAGCAGGGCGACGAGCTGAAGAAGCGCCTGCGCACCGGCACCGTGCTGACCTACGACGACCGCAACTGGGAGCTGCGCTGGGCGCAGGAACGCCCGCTGATCAACTTGTCGCGCGCGGTGGCGGTGGACATGGAAAGCGGCACCATCGCCGCCCAGGGCTATCGCCTGCGGGTGCCCTACGGCACGCTGCTGTGCGTATCGGATAAGCCGCTGCACAGCGAGATCAAGCTGCCCGGTGCGGCCGGCGCCTTCTACGAGCGCGCGGTAACTCAGCACCTGCATATCGGCATCGCGGCGCTGGAGCTGATGCGCAACCAGCTCAATTCGTTGCACTCGCGCAAGCTACGCAGCTTTGACGAGCCGCCGTTCCGTTGAGGCAGGCGGCCAGCTCGGCCAAGGTGTTGCGGGCGTATTCAGCTGGCGCCGGCATCAGCCGGGGCGAGCTGAAACGATCGTGGCGGCTGGGCCTATCGGCTGAGCGTCATGTGCAGGATCGGAAGGGGCCGCCCACCGCCATCCAGGCGTGAACGATCGGTGACGACGAAGCCCAGATGCTGGTAGAAGCCCAAGGCCTGCGGGTTTTGCTCGTTGACGTCGACCCGGGTGGCGCCCAGTTCGTCGATGGCGTGAAGCATCAGCCGCTTGCCCACGCCCTGGCCGTGGCGGGTCGGGTCGACGAAGAGCATGTCCACCCTGTCATTGCGGGTGCCGAGAAAACCCAGTAGTTGCCCTGACTCATCGCGTGCGCAGGTCAGTTGCATGGCCGGGAAATACAGCTCGCGCAGCAACGGCTTGATCACCTGCAGATCCGTTTCCGGCAGGAAGTGGTGGGTGGCGCGCACGGCAGCCTCCCAGATGTCCTCCAGGGCGGGCAGTTCGGCATCGGTGGGGGTGTCGAGAGTCAGCGGCATGTCAGTAGGCATCGCCGATCAAACAGGGCGCAGAGCATGCCAGCGCTGCGCCCGTGCTGTCATTTACTGGCGTCGAGCACCACGCGGTAGCGCGCCTTGCCGCTGCGCAGATGGTCGATGGCCGCGTTCACCTGGCTCATGGGGAAGTGCTCGACCTGCGGCAAAATCTGATGCCGCGCGCAGAACTCGAGCATGGTCGCCATGTTTTTCGGCGAGCCGACTGGCGAGCCGGACAGGCTCTTCTGCTGCGGGATCAGGTTGAACACGTGCACCGGGATGGCGCTGGGCACGATGCCGACGAAGTGCAGGCGGCCCTTGCCGCGCAGGGTGCCGATCAGCGCTGGCCAGTCGAGGTCGGCGCTGGCGGTGACCAGGAGGAAATCCAGGCTGCCGGCAATCGCCTTCATCGCTGCGCTGTCGGTGGAGGCCACGACATTGTGCGCGCCCAGGCGTCTGGCTTCGTCCTGCTTGTTCAGCGACGAGGTGAAAGCGGTCACCTCGCAGCCCCAAGCGTTGAGAAAACGCAGTGCCAGGTGGCCGAGGCCGCCGATGCCGACCACGCCGACGCGGTCAGTGGGCTTGATATCGTATTCCAGCAACGGGCTGAACACCGTGGAGCCGGCGCAGAACAGTGGGCCGACCAGGGCCGGGTCGAGGCCGTCGGGCAGCGGCACGGCCCAGGCCCAGTGCGAGCGCAACCGGTCAGCGAAACCGCCGTGGCTGCCCACGATGGTCGGCTTCACCGAACGGCACAGCTGGTGCGAGCCTTCCATGCACGAACCGCAATGCATGCAACTGCCCTTGTACCAGCCGATGCCGACCCGTTGACCCAGCTTGAGGCCGCGTGCCTGATCACCGAGGCGGACGATGGTGCCGACCACTTCATGGCCGGGGATGAAGGGATAGCGGGCATTGCCCCACTCGTTGTCGATCATTGACTGGTCGGAGTGGCAGATGCCGCAATATTCCACAGCGATCTCGACGTCTTCGGCACCAAGCGGGCCGGGGTCGTAGCTCATACGCTCCAGAGGCGCCTTGGGCGTGGTGGCGGCCCAGCCAGTGAAGGTGGCGAGTTCGGCATTGTTGCTCATCGGTGGCTCCTGAATGCAGAGATGAATACGCAGCTTAGTCGCTCTTGCGGGCGGTGTAAGTACCATCAACGCTGCTGATCGTGGGTTACACTGCGCGACCCGGTGCCACCGAAGCCAGTTGTATGTCACGCCCTCGCCCCCCAGCCAGCCGTCGCCCAGTCGTTCCCCGCCGCGTGGCCAAGGCGCCGCCTGCGCAGCCGCGCCTGCTGGTGCTGAACAAGCCATTCGACGTGCTCACCCAGTTCCATGACGAGCAGGGCCGCGCCACCCTCAAGGACTTCGTCGATGTGCCTAATGTCTATCCGGCCGGACGTCTGGATCGTGACAGCGAAGGCCTGCTCTTGCTGACCAACGATGGTCGTCTGCAGGCGCGTATCGCCGACCCCAGGCACAAGCTGGCGAAGACCTACTGGGTGCAGGTGGAAGGCGAGCCGAGCGAGCTGCAGTTGCAGCAGCTACGAGAGGGCGTGATGCTCAATGACGGCCCGACCTTGCCGGCCGAAGCGCGCTTGCTGGTTGAGCCTGAGCTGTGGGAGCGCAACCCGCCGGTGCGCTTTCGCAAGAGCGTGCCGACGGCCTGGCTGGAGCTGGTGATTCGTGAGGGGCGCAATCGCCAGGTACGGCGCATGACGGCGGCGGTCGGTTTGCCCACGCTACGCCTGGTGCGTGTGGCTATCGGTCCGTGGCGGCTGGATGACCTGCAGCCTGGTCAATGGCGTGAGGTGCCCGCGCAGTTGCCGTAGAGGCGCGCGGCTTGCCTGATGAAGCACTGAAAATCCATCTACCGTCACTCCCGCGCAGGCGGGAGTCCGGGTTCCAGGTTCCCGCCGTCGCGGGACTGACGACTGTTTCAGAGCCTAGTGTGTCGTGGGGCCGCCTGGGCTGCGCGCACCCATGCTCAGGGCCGCGGTCGATTTGTTACAGCTGCGGCCCCGGCGATCCAGACCTGAATCAATAATCGGCCGTGGATCACGGCAATACCTTTGTTCAGCACTTTACGCCGGCCTGGTGCACATGTGCGTCGCACCCGTTGCCATGTTCGCCTATGCTCAGCGACAGCGGGGCGAGCCGCCGGTCTTGGCGTGCGGGGCGGTTGTCCAGACGCTGGCGCGAGTGCGATTCACCCAGGGCGCGCAGTCTAGTGTCGGGCATGCCGCGTGCGTACAGCACCCGCCTGGTGGCGCTCATGCGCACTCCCCGGAAGGGATCAGGTCGCATAGGTGGCCTGATCGCATTGCTCGGGTTGGCTCAGCCGTGAATGCCGCGCGCGGTTTCGATGATGTAAGTGATGATGGGTTTGGCCAGGAAGGCGAACAGGCACAGCCCCAGGCCGAGGAACAGGATGGCCGTGCCGAGGCGGCCAGCCTTGGACTTCTTCGCCAGGTCCCAGATGATGAAGAACATGAACAGCATCAGGCCGCCCACCAGGACGTACATCATCAGGGCTTCGAATTGTTCGGTTTCCATGGTGCCTCGTGATTCGCAGGGAAAACGCAGGGCGAAATTATACGCGCCCCGGTCGGGTGCGCGGCATGAACGGTTTCACCCTGCGACCTTCAGTCGCGCAGGTGCTGCAAGGGCAATTGTGTGCTGGACAAAATCTGCTGCAGCACGAAGCTCGAGCGCACGCTGGAAACGCCGTCGATACGGGTCAGGGTGCCTAGTAGCAGCTTCTGGTAATGATCCATGTCCGGCACCACTACCTTGAGCTGATAGTCGGCGTCCATCCCGGTGACCAGGCAGCATTCCAGGACTTCGGGGCACTTGCGGATCTCGCCCTGAAAATGCTCGAAACGCTCTGGCGTGTGCCGGTCCATGCCGATCAGTACATAGGCGGTCAGGCTCAGGCCGAGTTTCTTGCGATCCAGCAGCGCCACCTGGCCGGTGATGTAGCCGTCGTCCTCCAGTTGTTTGACGCGGCGTGAACAGGGCGAAGGTGAGAGGCCGATACGTTCAGCCAGTTCCTGATTGGACAGGGCAGCGTTGCGCTGCAATTCAGCAAGAATATTCAGGTCGTAGCGGTCGAGTTTGTCCATTTTTAAGCTGGCTCATTATTAGATTGCGCCTAATGGTGCTCCTTTAGCTTTAAATTGCGCAATTGCTAAATTTGTAAGCAATATTAGCAATCTTATTTCGGCGTGCAGGGCGTAAGCTTTCTCTCAGTTTCACGGCCCGGACGACAAGTCCTACCGGCCTCGCCCAACCAGGTGAGCCGGCGCCGACGGTCCTTACCGGATCGCCTCGGCACCCGGGTCCGCACTGCCCAACCAGGCGGGCGACGAAAGCGGCGACACCATTGCCAGCACCGGACAGATTTCCCAAGGGGGCCGCAAGGCCCCCTTTTTATGCCCGGCATTTACTCATGCGACCGGTCTGGCGTGAGGCTGCAGTCAGTGCTGCACGACGTCCTGCGGGTCGGCGTGCACCAGCACCTCGGCGCGTGGGTAGTGCGCGTGGATGGCCTTCTCCACTGCAACGCAATGGGCATGGGCCTGCGACAGGCTCATTTCGCCCGGCAATTCCAGGTGCAGCTGGACGAACCAGCGCGTGCCGGAAATGCGTGTGCGCAGGTCGTGGGCGCCGAGCACGCCGGGCACGCTCGTTGCCAGCGCGTACATGTGCTGAGTGGTTTCGCTGGGCAGTTCCTCGTCCATCAGCACGGCCACCGCGCCGCGTACGATGCTGATGGCGCTCCAGAAGATGTAGAAGGCGATGCCGATGGCGAAGATCGCATCCATCTGCAGCCAGCCGAAGCGGGTCAGCAGCAGGGCGAGGAGAATGCTGCTGTTGAGCAGGATGTCGGAGCGATAGTGCAGCGAGTCGGCGTGAATCGCGGTAGAGCCGGTCTCGCGCACCACCTTGCGTTGGAGGGCCAGCAGGGCGACGGTCAGGGCCAGCGACAGCAGCATGACGGCGATGCCGACGCCTTCGGCTTCCAGCGGTTGTGGCGACTGCAGGCGTTCGATGCCCTGCAGGCCGATAAGCACCGCGCTGATGCCGATGAACAGTGCCTGGCCGAGGCCAGCCAGGGCTTCGGCCTTGCCGTGGCCGTAGCGGTGATCTTCGTCGGCCGGGCGCAGGGCAAAGTGCACCGCGAGCAAATTGATCAGCGAAGCAGCGCTGTCGAGCAGCGAGTCGGTGAGGCCTGCCAGCAGGCTCACCGAACCGCTCAGCCACCAGGCAACCGCCTTGGCCAGCACCAGGGTCAGCGCTACGGTGAGTGCTGCCCGGGTGGCCAGGCGCATCAGCCTGGCATGCTGCTGGTTGTGCATGGGTCAGGCGGCCGGGCGCAGACCGTAGGCGGCCAGTTGCTCGGCGCTACCGCTGTGCTGGATCAGGCGCGGATCGTCGAGCGGCAGCAACTGGCCGGAGCTTGTTTCGATCAGCGTCTTGAGCGCGTACTGGTCGACCTTGCCATCTTCGCCGATCAACTGCTTGAGCTGCTGGGGATCGACCTGAGCGGTCTTGCCTTCAGGCAGGTAGATGGCGCCTGTGGCGAAGTCCACGGCAAAGGCGATCAGGCCGGGAATCACGAAGAACAGAATGCCGATGGCGTTGGCGCCGGCGATCACAGGATCGATCTTGCCTTCGATCTGGCCGCGTCGATCCGGGTAGAAGATCGAGCCACAGGCAGTCAGTTGGGTGAGCAGGGTTGCGGCGACAATGCCGGCGATCACTCGGGATTTCGTGCGCATCGAGCACCTCCAGGGGAAAAGTGGCGCAACTATAGCAAGGGGATGATTGCAAAACTGCAGTGCGCTGTTTCAGACCAGCAAGTTGACTGGCGGTTCGCCGCTATAATCGGCAGCCCGTTGCGGAGATACCATGAACACCCTGCCGATCGACGCCCTGTTACCTGCCCTACGCGATGCCCTCAGCACCCGCCACGAAGTGGTGCTGGAGGCGCCGCCCGGCGCTGGCAAGACCACCCGCGTGCCGCTGACGCTGCTGGACGCGCCCTGGCTGGCCGGGCAAACCATCCTCATGCTTGAACCGCGTCGCCTGGCCGCGCGAGCCGCCGCCGAGCGTCTGGCCAGCGAGCTGGGCGAGCGGGTTGGCGAGACGGTCGGCTACCGCATTCGGCTGGACAGCAAGGTGGGGCCGACCACCCGCATCGAGGTGGTCACCGAGGGCATTCTTGCCCGTCGCCTGCAGGATGATCCGGTGCTGGAAGGCGTCGGTCTGGTGATCTTCGACGAATTTCACGAGCGTAGCCTCGATGCCGATCTGGCCTTGGCACTGACGCTCAATGGCCGCGCCATGTTCCGTGGGGCGGACAGTGGTGAGGCGCCGCTCAAGGTGCTGCTGATGTCCGCCACCCTTGAAGGCGAACGCCTGTCGGCATTGTTGGGCGATGCGCCGGTGCTGCGCAGTGAGGGGCGTATGTTCCCGGTGGATATCCGTTGGGGCGCACCGTTCCAGCCGGGCGAGTGGGTCGAGCCACGTGTCGTGCAGACGGTGCAGCAGGCCCTGGCTGACGAGCCTGGCAGTCTGCTCGTGTTCCTACCCGGTCAAGCCGAGATTCGCCGTGTGGCTGAGCAACTCGGCGAGCAGTTGGCGGGGCGTGACGACATCCTGCTCTGCCCCTTGCATGGCGAGCTGGAGCTGTCCGCCCAGCGTGCGGCCATCGAGCCGGCAGCAACTGGTAAGCGCAAGGTGGTGCTGGCCACCAATATCGCCGAAACCAGCCTGACCATCGACGGCGTGCGTGTGGTCATCGATGTCGGCCTGGCGCGGGTACCGCGCTTCGATCCGGCCAGCGGCATGACGCGCCTCGATACCCAGCGTATCTCCCGCGCGTCGGCTACCCAGCGTGCCGGTCGCGCCGGGCGTCTGGAGCCGGGTGCCTGCTATCGGCTGTGGTCGCAGGCGCAGCACGAACAGCTCAGCGCCTATTCCGCTGCGGAAATCCTTCAGGCCGATCTGTCTGGTCTGGCTCTGCAACTGCTGCGTTGGGGCGTGACGCCGCAGGAGCTGAGCTGGCTCGATGTGCCACCGCCGGCCGCTTACGCCCAGGCGCTGGATCTGCTCGGCCGGCTGGGGGCCCTTGATGAACGCGGTGCACTCAACGCCCATGGCCAGGCCATGGCCGAGCTGCCGAGCCATCCACGCATCGCCCATCTGCTGTTGCGCGGTCAGGCGCTGGGCCTCGGTGCACTGGCTTGCGACCTGGCGGCGCTATTGTCGGAGCGCGACATTCTGCGCGGCGGCGGTGCCGATCTGCACAGTCGCCTGGCCCTGCTCAGCGGCGAGAGCCGCGGTGCGCGCTCGGCGCAAGGTGGCGTGCAGCGTGCGCGGCAACTGGCCAAGCAGTTCCATGGGCTGATCAGGCATCGGCCGGCGACTCAGGCGGTGAGCGATCCTGAACATCCGCGCTGGCTCGGCTGTCTGCTGGCCTTCGCTTATCCCGATCGTATCGCCCAGCAACGCCGTGCCGGTGGCGCCGACTACCGCCTGGCCAATGGCCGCGCTGCACAGTTCGTTGAAGCTGATGGGTTGATGAAACAGGAATGGCTGGTGGTCGCTGACCTGGGCAGCCGGCAGGGGCAGCGTGAGGAACGTATCTACCTGGCTGCCGATCTCGACCCGGCGCTGTTCGAGCGTGAGCTCGCCGAGCAGGTCGCGACGCTGGACGTGCTCGACTGGGACGAGCGCGAAGGCGTGCTGCGTGCCGAACGCCAGCGCAAGGTCGGTGAGCTGGTGCTGGAGCGTCAGGCGCTGGCCACACTGGACGAGCAGGCGCGCTGCCGCGCCCTGGTCGGCCTGGTGCGGCGCAAGGGCCTGGAACTGCTGCCCTGGACTCCGGAGCTGCGCCAGTGGCAGGCGCGGGTGGCGCTGTTGCGTGAACTGGACCTGCAGCAACAGGGGCAGAGCGACTGGCCGGATCTCTCCGATACCGCGCTGCTGGCCAGCCTTGACCAGTGGCTGACGCCGTTCCTGGGCAAGGTCAACCGCCTCAGCCATTTCGCCAGTCTCGATCTGCCATCGATCCTGCAAACGCTGTTGCCCTGGCCGTTGCCGCAGCGCCTCGACGAGCTGGCGCCGCGCGCGCTTAGCGTGCCGTCCGGCTCACGCATTGCCATCGACTACACGGAAAGCCCGCCGGTGCTCGCCGTGCGCCTGCAGGAGCTGTTTGGCCTGGCCGCCACGCCGCGCATCGCCGGCGGCCGCCTCGGTCTCAAGCTGCACCTGCTGTCGCCCGCCCGCCGCCCGGTGCAGGTGACCCAGGATTTGGCCAGCTTCTGGGCCAACACCTACGTCGAGGTGAAAAAGGATTTGAAAGGTCGGTATCCGAAACACTATTGGCCGGATGACCCCCTGATTGCCGAGCCCACCGCGCGCGCCAAACCAAGAAAGTGAGACCTCGATGCTGACTCTGAATGTCGGGCCGCTGGCCCTGGGCGTCACTCATGTGCTGCTGTTCACCAGCCTGTTGCTGGCGACGCTGGTCGGTTGGCTGATCGGTCGTCGTCAGGGCTGCAACCCGGAGCGCCAGCTGTTTCGCGCGTTGCTGGTCGGGTTGTTGTTGGCGCGTCTGGCCTTCGTGCTGGTGTATGCCGAGTTCTACCGCGACGCGCCCTGGCAAGCCTTGGATATCCGTGATGGTGGCTTCATCGCCTGGCCAGGCGTGCTCGCTGGCCTGACAACCGGCGCCTGGTACTGCTGGCGGCAGGCGCAGATGCGCCGGCCGCTGGGCGTGGCAATGGGGGTTGGCCTGGTTCTGTGGCTGGGCGGCAACCTGATGTTGCAGGCGCTCGAGCAAGGGACACGCCTGCCGGATCTGCAGGTACGAGACATACAGGGCAACCCGGTGAACCTGCGTGATTACGCCGGCCGGCCGCTGGTGGTCAATCTGTGGGCGACCTGGTGCCCGCCGTGTCGGCGCGAGATGCCGGTGCTGATGCAGGCCCAGCAGCGTGAGCCGGCGATCACCATGCTCTTCGTCAATCAGGGCGAAAGTGCTGCGGTGGTGGCTGACTTTCTTGCCGCACAACACCTGAGCCTGGAGCACCTGCTGCTCGATGAACAGGTCAAGCTGGGGCACAGGGTGGGTTCACGCGCACTGCCGACCACACTGTTCTATAACGCCGAGGGGCAGCAGGTTGGCAGTCATCTTGGTGAGTTGTCGCACGCCAGCCTGGAGCGTGCAATGGCCAGGTTGCGTGACGATTGAAGGGTCAGTACAGGCGTAAATCCTCGCCGGCCTCCTGCAACTGGCGATAGGTCCGATCCAGATCGTCACGCAGGCGTTCGGCACCCGGGGCATGAC
This sequence comes from uncultured Pseudomonas sp., assembly GCA_964543555.1. Lineage (GTDB taxonomy): Bacteria > Pseudomonadota > Gammaproteobacteria > Pseudomonadales > Pseudomonadaceae > Aquipseudomonas. The sequence goes on along the minus strand of CAZIZA010000004.1, from coordinate 17,713 downwards.
GGGAGTAAATCAGCCGCAGCGGCAGGCGTTGCACTTCAGCGAAGGGTAATTCCTCCATGTCCAGGGTGCGCAGCGCCTGTTCGACGGGCGCGCTGTAGTCCAGCAGGTAGTCGGCGCGTCGGCGCTGGAGCATTTCCAGAGCCGAGGTGTGGCTGCGGGTACGGTGATGGATGATGTTGCGTGCCGGATCTTGCAGCCATTGGTTGACCTCCTGCCAGTAGTTGTAGCCGGTGATCAGGATCACGCCGCGCCCCTCAAGCTCGTCCGGGATGATGGGGGCCGGGGTGTCGACGCGAAAGTACAGGTTGAGGGAGATTTCTCCCAGCAGGTGCTGACTCTCGAGAGTATGCCCGGCCAGCTCCTGCTTGCCGGATGCGCCAGCCCAGAGCTGGATGCTGCCGTCGAGCAGGCCTGCGTATAGGCGGGCGCCCGGGTAGGCGCGGAAGTCCGCTGCATAGCCGGCCTCATCGAGCAGACGCGCGGTGAGCTCCAGCCCTGAGCCGCTGGGCTGGCCCTGGGCGTCGGTATAGGCGTAGGGGGGAAACTCGTAATAACCGACATGAATACGCTGCCTGGCCTCGGCAGCGTGGGGCGCCGGCAGCCAGAGCAGGGCGATGAGTAGCAGGCAGAAGGATCTTGGCATGTGGCTCGCGGCGGTTGGCCGTCTTGTCTTTTTTTTTTGTAATACCCGACGAGCATGGACAAGACAGGGGTGGCTTGTCCAGTTCGCTTCATTCCCGGCTGGGCAGGAAGAAACGCCCGATTACCGGCAGGTGATCGGAAATGCTCAGGGTATCGTGCTGCCGCACCTGGCTGGCCAGCGCGGTCAGATGCTGGCTGTAGAACAGATAGTCGAGGGTGCGATCCGGGCCGCTGGCGGCCGGGTCGTTAGGGTAATGGGTGTACCACTGCGCCTGCTCTGCGCCGTTTGCCTGTGACAGGCTGGGGATCATCGGGTAGCGACTGGCGAGCGCCAGCAGTTCGCTGTCGGCGGTGTACCAGCTGCGCTGGTCTTCCGGCAGGTGCTGGAACTGACCCGGTGGCAGCAGGTTGAGGTCGCCGCCCAACACCCAGGGTTTGCCCGCGCCATGCAGTTGCTGGAGCAGCATGTCGGTCATCTCGACCTGGCGCTGCATGGTGTTCTGACCTTGGGCGAACGCATCGAAATGGGTGTTGATCGCCACCAGTTCGCCGCCTCCACGTATGGGCAGGTAGCTGACCAAAAGCGCGCGCTTGAGCTGGAACTGGCGGCTCAGCAGATCAGCGTCGAGCATGGGTAACTGCAAGCGTTCGGCACGGGTGATCTGGAAGCGGCTGAGCGTGCCCAGTTTCATACCAACGCTGCCGAGAATACGCGGGTGCGGGACGAATGCGGCTTTCCAGTAAAACGCCTGGCTGCTGCAGGGGTAGAGATCACTCAGACGCGCCTGGAGCAGGGCCAACTGATCCTGATGGTCGCTGGCTTTGGCATTATCGTGCAGTTCCTGCAGTAGCACCACGTCCGGTTGCTCGTCGCGCAGTACGCGCGCCACTTCCTCCAGCGTCAGGGCCAAGTCCTCGCGGCTTGGGCGTTCGTCCGGGCCGTCGCCCTCTGGCAGGTCGTACCAGAAGACGTAACGTTTGCCGGCCAGGTATTGCACGTTCCAGGTCATCACCTTGAGCGCCTGGCCCGGCTGTAACTGGGCTGCCTGACCGATGCAGGCCACGGGCGCATCTTCGCGTGGCTGCGGTCGCCAGGTCAGGCTGTAAACCAGCGCCATGAACAGCACAGGCAATGACAGCACGATCAACAGAAGCAGACGAGACGGGCGGGACAGGGACATGACGGCGTGGGCGACTATGCTGGAAGCGGTCGAGGATAACCGAGACCGGCGCGTCGTCCCAGGCATCTGGCGGTCGGCCGCACGTCATCTGTTGCGACAGGCGTGATAACAGGCTGTAGTGTCAGTAAGGCCAGGCTGCAGGAGTGACCTATGTATCGCAAGGTGTTCGCCAACAAGGTATTCGACCGCAAGGTGGTGCTGATCACAGGCGGGTGTGCGGGTATCGGCCGGGCGCTGGCCATGCGTCTGGCGCAGGCCGGCGCGCGCCTGGTCATACTCGATCTCAATCAGGCCGCACTGGACAGCCTGGTGCAGCATCTGGACGATCACCACAACGCCGAGGCGCTGGGGCTGCTGTGCGACGTTGCCGATGCCGAGGCGGTACAACGTGCCATGGCCCTGGCCGTGGAGCGTTTCGGTGGCATCGACGTGCTGGTCAACAATGCCGGCATCACCCATCGCAGTACCTTCGCCGAGACCCGCCTGGACGTCTTTCAGCGGGTCATGGCGGTCAACTATTTTGGTGCGCTGCACTGCACCCAGGCAGCCCTGCCGAGCCTGATCGCCCGACGTGGGCAGATCATCGTGCTCAGTTCATTGTCGGGTATCGCCCCCTTGCTCTATCGCAGCGCCTACAACGCCAGCAAGCACGCGTTGCACGGGCTGTTCGAAACGCTGCGCTTTGAACTCAAGGGCTCGGGGGTGCACGTGATGCTGGTATGCCCCGGCTTCACGGCCACCGATCTGCGCAAGAACGCCCTGGTCGGTGACGGCTCGGTAGCTGCGCAGGCACCGCTGGCGATGGGCAAGGTCGCGTCACCACAGGACGTCGCCGAGGCCATCTACCAGGGGGCGCTCAAGCGTCGGCGTTTACTGGTGTTGTCGAATGTCGACTGGCGTGCGCGGGTGTTGGCACGCTTCTTCCCGAGGCTGTTCGAGCGTGTGCTGTTACCGCGTCTGTCCGGCCTGAAACCGCGCAATCAGGGACACCTTTGATACGCGCCTGGGGCTGATGCGGTTACTGCCCGCTGCTTTCGTCACTGGCCGCCTGCTGCGGTTCGAGCAGCATGAACAGGCGGAACAACACGACGATGGCGAACAGTTGCAGGAAACCATTGCCGGCCTGATGCAACACCCACAGCAGGGTGTCGCCCTGGCTGGGTTGCGTCCACCAGTCGAGCAGCCACAGCGGCACCAGCACGTTGGCCAGGCAGGCGAATACTGGCCAGAAGCGGCCCTCGGTTAGCGCGAAACTGCCCTGCAATGCACGCAAGGGTGGCTCCTGGCGCAGCACCAGGAGTATCTCGGCGAAGGCCAGGCGCATCATGATCCAGATGCCCGGCACGATGAATAACGACAGCCCGAGCATGATCGCCAGGGTGCTCAAGCCGGCCATCAGGGCGAAGGTTGGCCACAGCTGCAGGCCGGCCGCAAACAACGCTGCGTTACCAGGTGTCTGCCCGATGCTGCGTGCGTGCAGAAACAGGATCAGCGGTGCTGCATACAGCGGGTAGAACAGAATACCGAGCAACACGCCATATGCCGGATTGGCGCCCTCACCGAGCTGGGCCGCCAGTAGCGTCTGGGCGATGGCCTCAAGCAGCAGCAGGGGCAGGGTCAGGCGGGCGATGGCCGCCAGGTTGTAGCTGGAGAAAAACCAGGCATCACGGAGGATGGAAAGAGGGCTCATCGGCAGGTTACCAAGTGTCAGGGCTGCAGGGCTGTGGCGGGTCATCAGGCCGGGCTCGGGCAATGACGCGTCACTGCCCAGGCCGGTGGTGATGCCAGGCGTTGCAGCCGGTCAAGAGGGCGTGCGTATTTGCGCGCGTCATGGCTGCAAGGATAGGAGCTGCTGCGTGCCTGGGCCAGCCCCGGGCGCAGGATCTGGCCCGCTCTGGCATACTGGCGGCTTCGTAGCCCCCGAGGACTCCCGGTGAAGAAGATCGCCGTATTCGCCGATGTGCAGAACCTCTACTACACCGTGCGCCAGGTGCATGGCTGTCACTTCGACTACAGCGTGCTGTGGGCGGAGGTCAGCCGCCGTGGCGTGATCGTCGAGGCCTACGCCTATGCCATCGACCGTGGCGACACCAAGCAGCAGCAGTTCCAGCAGATCCTGCGCAAACTGGGCTTCACCGTGAAACTCAAGCCTTATATCCAGCGTGCCGATGGCTCGGCCAAGGGCGACTGGGACGTGGGCATCACCATCGACGTGCTCGACGCCATCGAACGCGTCGACGAGATCGTCCTGGCCTCTGGCGATGGCGATTTCGACCTGCTGCTCGAACGCGTGCGCAGCCGAGGCGTCGAGGCCATCGCCTTCGGCGCACCAGGGCTGACGGCGCAGTCGCTGATCCGCGCCGCCAGTTTGTACGTGCCCATCGAGGGTGAGCTGCTGCTGCGCAATCACTGAGTCGGCCAGCAGTCGCTTTCGTTCAGGTGCGCGGACGGAGTCCGTCCAGCAGCATGGTGTGCAGGCTGGCGAGCACTTCCTCAAAGAACGCAGGATCTTCCAGAGTACGCCCGGTGATCGATTCGACCTGCACGCGGAAGTCTGCGTAGTGCTGCGTGGTCGCCCACAGGGAAAAGATCAGGTGATACGGATCGATGGCCGCCAAACGGCCGGCTGTGATCCACCTCGCGATCATGGCATGCTTTTCCTGCACCAGGTCACGCAGTTCATGTTCCAGCTCGCCGCGCAGCAGCGGTGCGCCCTGGATGATCTCCAGGCAGAACAGACGCGAAGCAGCGGGGTGGTCGCGCGACAGCTCCAGCTTCAGTCGGATGTATTCGCGAATAGCCTCCAGTGGCTCCATGTCTACGCTCAAGGCGCGCAGCGGTGCCAGCCAGACGACCAGCAACTGCCTGAGCACATGCAGGTATAACTCTTCCTTGCTGGGGAAGTAGTACAGCAGGTTGGTCTTGGACACGTCAGCACGGCTGGCGATCTGGTCGATGCTCACGCCATGCAGGCCGAACTGCGAAAACAGCGCGATGGCCGCCTCGCTGATCGCCGCACGTTTGCTCTCCATCTGCCGTTCGCGGCGCGCCAGAGTTGCCGCGCTGGGTATGCGCGGGGTTTTCGGTTTGCTTTGCGGGCGGACCTTGGTTTTCGGTGCGGTGGATTCGCTCATGGCTGTTCTTCTACTGAGGCATGGCGCCCACCTTAACGGCAGCCAGCACTGGCTGCCAGCGACTCGAAGTCACTGCCGGTGCTGCCTCGTTGTCGTGCATCGATGCACAAACTGAGTGCTCTATATCAGACCAAGCGGTCTGCCTTAATTTTGAGCTTATCCACAAGTTCATGATTCCTAAGCGTTTTGTCATGTTGGCACGCTAAGTGCTGAATACGATTTCGTGGGTTGTGCATGAATGTGCTGTCAATGTGCAGCCATTTTTTACGAAATGCGTAGAAAGTGGAGTCATCATGAATATTGGAATCTTCATTCCCATCGGCAACAACGGTTGGTTGATCTCGGAGAATGCGCCGCAATACATGCCGACCTTCGAGCTGAACAAGCGGATCGTGCAGCGCGCCGAGCACTATGGCTTCGACTTCGCGCTGTCGATGATCAAGCTGCGTGGTTTCGGTGGCAAAACCGAATTCTGGGAACACAACCTGGAGTCCTTCACCCTGATGGCGGGCTTGGCCGCCGTGACCAGTCGCATCCAGTTGTTCGCCACGGCTGCGACCCTGACCCTGCCACCGGCTATCGTTGCGCGCATGGCCTCGACCATCGACTCGATCTCCGGTGGTCGCTTCGGCGTCAACCTGGTGACCGGCTGGCAACGCCCGGAGTATTCACAGATGGGCATGTGGCCGGGCGATGAATTCTTCGCCACGCGCTACGCGTATCTTGGCGAATACGCTCAGGTGTTGCGCGACCTTTGGGCCACCGGCCGCAGCGATCTGAAGGGCGAATATTTCCAGATGGAAGACTGCCGCGTCAGCCCGAAACCGCAAGCAGAGATGAAGATCATCTGCGCCGGTTCTTCCGATGCTGGCATGGCCTTCTCGGCGCAGTACGCCGACTACAACTTCTGCTTCGGCAAAGGGGTGAACACACCCAAGGCCTTCGCCCCTGCTACCGAGCGCTTGCTGGCTGCGACCGAGAAGACCGGGCGCAACGTCACCTCCTGTGTGCTGTTCATGGTCATCGCCGATGAAACCGAAGAGGCGGCGCGGGCCAAGTGGGAGCACTACAAGGCTGGCGCCGATACCGAGGCGCTGAAGTGGCTGGGCGAGCAGGCTGCCGTCGATACCCGTTCCGGCAGCGACACCAACGTGCGGCAAATGTCCGACCCGACCTCGGCGGTGAATATCAACATGGGCACCCTGGTGGGCTCCTATGAACAGGTGGCGCGGATGCTCGACGAAGTGGCCGAGGTGCCGGGCACCGAGGGCGCGATGCTGACCTTCGACGACTTCATCGAAGGCATCGAGCAGTTCGGCAAGCGTATCCAGCCGCTGATGAAAAGCCGCCGCCATATCAATGCCGTGAAGGAGAGCGCCTGATGAGCGAGATGACTGTGGCCGGTTATGCCCCTGCCAACGCGGCAGGCGCCGTCGTGATCCTGCCGGCGCGTCCCGAGGCGCTGCAACTGCGCCCCAGCGAGACGGCGCTGATCGTGGTGGACATGCAGAATGCCTATTCCACCCTCGGCGGCTATCTGGACAAGGCCGGTTTCGATGTCAGTGCCACCGGGCCGGTAATCGAGCGGATCCAGGTGGCCATCGAGGCGGCGCGGGCCGCCGGTATCCAGGTGATCTTCTTCCAGAATGGTTGGGACAAGGACTACGTCGAAGCTGGCGGGCCGGGTTCGCCCAACTGGCACAAGTCCAACGCGCTGAAGACCATGCGCCGCCAGCCTGAGCTGCAGGGCACCCTGCTGGCCAAGGGCACCTGGGACTATGACCTGGTGGATGCGCTCAAGCCTGCGCCGGGCGATATCGTCATGCCCAAGACGCGCTACAGCGGCTTCTTCAACACCCCGCTGGACAGCACCCTGCGCGCCCGTGGCATCCGTAATCTGGTGTTCACCGGCATTGCCACCAACGTCTGCGTGGAGTCCACGCTACGTGATGGCTTCTTCCTCGAATACTTCGGGGTGGTGCTCGAAGACGCCTGCCATCAGGCCGGGCCTCGCGCGGCGCACGATGCCGCGCTGTTCAACATCGAAACCTTCTTCGGCTGGGTGTCCTCGGTGGATGCCTTCTGCAGCGCGCTGCACAGCGCCTGATGCTCATTAGAAAAAAGGAAGCCTTGCCATGCCCAAACAATCCGTAATCCCCGCAGGAACCGCTAAACCCATCGCGCCTTTCGTCCCCGGCTCACTGGCTGATGGTGTGCTCTATGTCTCCGGCACCCTGCCGTTCGACAAGGACAACAACGTGGTGCACGTCGGCGATGCCGCCGCCCAGGCACGGCATGTGCTGGAAACCATCAAGGGCGTGGTCGAGGAAGCTGGCGGCAGCATGGAGGATGTGACCTTCAACATGATCATGATCACTGACTGGGCCAACTACGCGGCGATCAATGCCGTCTACGCCGAGTATTTCCCGGGCGAGAAGCCGGCGCGCTACTGCATTCAGTGCGGCCTGGTGAAACCCGATGCGCTGGTCGAGATTGCCAGCATCGCTCACCTCGGCTGAAGCGCGCAGGCACCCGCCTTCGCCGGCCAGGCGAGGGCGCGTGCCCCGGAGGTTCGTATGCATTACGAGATTCACGGGCGCCAGGATGCAGGTGCGCCCACGCTATTGCTGTCGTCCGGCCTGGGTGGTTCGGGCGCTTACTGGGCGCCCAACCTGCCCACGTTAAGCGAGCATTTTCGCGTCATCAGCTACGATCAGCGTGGCACCGGGCGTAGCCCGGCCGAGTTGCCCGATGGCTACGGTATCGCCGATATGGCTGCCGATGTGCTGGCGCTGGTCGATGAGCTGGGCATCGCCCAGTGCGACTTCGTCGGCCATGCCCTGGGTGGCCTGGTCGGCCTGCAAGTGGCGCTGCAGCGCCCCGGGCTGATTCGCCGGCTGGTGCCGATCAACGCCTGGGCGACACCCAACTCGCACAGCGCGCGCTGTTTCGATGCGCGTATCGAACTGCTCAAGCACAGCGGGCCGGCCGCTTATGTCGCGGCGCAACCGATCTTCCTCTATCCGCCGGTATGGCTGCTGGAGAACGAGGTGCGTGTGCAGGGCGAACTCGAGCATGCGCTGGCGCACTTTCCCGGTGAGGCCAACACGCTGCGTCGTATCGCGGCGCTGCGCGCCTTCGACATCCTCGACGAGTTGCCACGTATCGGCTGCGAAACCCTGGTCATGGCCAGCCGCGACGACGTGCTGGTGCCCTGGACGCAATCACGTCAGTTGGCAGAAGGCCTGCCCAATGCGCGGCTGAGCCTGCGCGACTTCGGCGGACACGCCTGCAACATCACCGAACACGCCCAATTCGACGCCGAGTTGCTGGCCTTCCTGCTGGCGCCGGCACCCTGAGATTTCTGGAGATAGACGATGACGCTCGACCCTTCTGCCTTCGATCAACTGTTCATCGATGCGCGGACCCATAACGCCTGGCTTGATCGGCCAGTCAGCGATGACGATCTGCGCCAGCTCTATGACCTGGTTCGCATGGGGCCGACTTCGGCCAATTGCTGCCCGGCTCGCTTCGTCTTCGTGCGAACGGCAGAGGGTAAGGAGAAGCTAAAGCCGTGCCTGTCGTTGGGTAACCTGGACAAGACCGTGAGCGCCCCGGTGACAGTGATCGTCGCCTACGACACAGCCTTCTACGAGGAGTTGCCGGCGCTGTTCCCCCATGCCGATGCACGCAGTTGGTTCACGTCCAGTCCGGCGTTCGCCGAGCAGACCGCGCTGCGCAACAGCTCCATGCAGGCGGCTTATCTGATCATGGCGGCGCGGGCGATGGGCCTGGACTGCGGGCCGATGTCCGGTTTCGATTCGAAGAAACTCGATGAGGTCTTCTTCGCCGGTAGTACCTGGGCCAGCAATCTGTTGATCAATCTCGGCCACGGCAACCCGGAAAAACTTTACGAGCGGCTGCCGCGCCTGAGCTTCGACGACGCCTGCCAGCTGCTTTGAACCGTCACGCCTAGGGGATTCAACATGATGCTGACTTCATCTTCTTCGTTCAGCTCCTATGCACTCGCCTGCCAGGCCGTGCTCAAGCAGGACTATCGCGACGCCATGTCGCGTCTCGGTGCGGCGGTCAACCTGATCACCACAGATGGCCCGGCAGGGCGCGCCGGATTCACCGCCTCTGCTGTTTGCAGCGTGACGGACGAGCCGCCGACCCTGCTGGTGTGTCTCAACCGCAGCGCCTCGGTGTACTCGACCTTCATGCGTAACCGGGTGCTGTGCGTGAACGTGCTCTGTGCCAATCAGGACGGCTTGTCCAATCTCTTCGGCGGCAAGACGCCTATGGACGAACGCTTCGCGGCAGCAGCCTGGAGCCAGGGGCTCAGCGGTTCACCGATGCTCGACGATGCCTTGGTGTCGTTCGATTGCCGTGTTAGTGAGATGAGCTCGGTGGGAACCCACGACGTGCTCTATTGCGAGGTCATGGCCATTCGCAGTGGGCGAGGTGAAAGTGGCCTGGCGTACTTCCGTCGTGCCTATCACCGCCTGGGGTAGTGAGGGCGGATGCGCCAGGTCGCAGGTGACCTGGCGAACATTGCAAGTGCGGGTGCGCTTTGGTGCGAACGAGCCCCAGGACGGTGCGCAAACAGGCTTGATGGGTAGACTTTGTGTTTGGGCAAGTCACTGAAAAATAAGATTTTTTTAGTTTTGTCCAAATGGTCAAAAATGGCACGACGGTTGCTCTGCAATTGGCGACAGAATTATTAGAAAAAACCCCCTGAAACCTTGCGTGGGACTTGCCACAAGTCCCGCATAAACAGCTGCCAATAGACGTTTTCCACTCACCCGATGGAGAAGCAAATGACGCTGTCTTATGTGCCGATCATCGATCTCGAACCCTATTTTCAAGGCGACCGGGAAGGGAAGCAAAAGGTCGCCAGGGCGGTGGACGAAGCCTGTCGGGATATCGGGTTTCTGATCATCAAGAATCACCGTATCCCCAGCGAGTTGATCGAGCGGGTGACGCGCCTGTCCGAGGCCTTCTTCGCCCTGCCGCTGGAGGCCAAGCGCAAGGTTGCCCGGCCGCGCCCGGATCAGGTGCGCGGTTTCTCCGCCGTGGCCGAGGAGAGCCTGGCCTACAGCACGGGGGAGGCCGCACCGGGTGACCTCAAGGAGTCGTTTTCGGTTGGCCCCAGCCATGTACCAGATACGCCGTATTTCACCGGCAGTGAGGCCGGCCCGCATTTCGCGCCGAACGTCTGGCCGCAAGGCATGGATGAGTTGCGCGTGGCCTACCAGCAGTATTTCGAGGCCATGAGCGAGCTGACCTTGCACATGATGCGGATTTTCGCCCTGGCCCTGGAACTGCCGGAGCACTACTTCGACGACAAGGTCGACCGCCATATCAGCATGTTCCGCGTGCTCAGCTACCCGCCGCTGACCCAGCCTGCCGAGGAGGGGCAGTACCGTGCCAGCCCGCACAGCGACTACGGCAGCATGACCATCGTCAAGCCGGATTCTCCCGGCCTGCAAGCCCGCAACAAGGCCGGCGAGTGGGTCGATGTGCCCTTCGTGCCCGACGGTTTCGCGGTGAACATCGGCGATCTGATGATGCAGTGGACCAACGACCGCTGGATATCCACCGTGCATCGGGTGATCGTCCCCGAGCTGGAAGCGCCGAGCAACGCGCGCCGCCAATCTCTGGTGTTTTTCCACCAGCCCAACTACGACGCCATGGTCGAATGCCTGCCCAGTTGCCTGGAGGGCGGTGAGACGGCCAAGCACGCACCTATCAGCTCCGGCGACCACCTGCGCTCGAAGTTCGTCAAGCAGACCACCTTCGGCAAGGGTGTGGCGGAGGATGCCGCGTGAGCACGCTTTCTTACGTCAATGTGTTTGCCCGCGACGTGGTCGCGCTCTCGGGCTTCTATCAACAGGTGTTCGGTTTTTCCGAGATCGAAGCGATCCGCTCGCCGATCTTTCGTGGCCTGGATACCGGCAAGTCGAGCCTGGGCTTCAACGCCCTGGAGGCCTATGAGCTGCTGCACCTGAGCGAGTACGCCGAAACCCGTGGGGTGAAGTTTTTGCTCAACATCGACGTCGACAGCCAGGCCGATGTCGAGCGCCTGGTGCCGCATGCCGTCGAGGCCGGGGCGACGCTGATCAAGGCGCCTTATCTGACCTATTACAACTGGTATCAGGCGGTGCTGCTCGACCCCGAGGGCAACGTGTTTCGCATCAACTACATGCTCTGAACGGAGAGATTCACCATGCTTAAAGGATGGTTTCGCAAGACGGCCTGCGCGGCGCTGATGTTCAGTTGTGGGGGCGCGGCACTGGCCGATGATGGCTTTACCCTAAAGAGCGACCCGAAAATCGCCATGATCCTCTTCGGCCCGCGCAACGATGGCGGCTGGACGCAATCCTTCGAGACGTCCCGAACCCAGATGGAGAGCGAACTGGGGCAGAAGATCCAGTTCGTCGAGCAGGTGCCGGAGAGCGCTTCAGCGATCAAACCAGCGGTCGAGCGCTTCATCGCCCGTGGTGCGAACATCGTCATCGGCACCGCCTTCGGTTATTCCGACACTTTCAAGGAGTTGGCCGAGAAGTACCCGGACGTGGCCTTCCTCAACGGCTCCGGCACCACCAACGGGCATAACCTGGAGTCCTTCTACGGGCGTAGCTACGAAACCCATTACCTGTGCGGCATGGCCGCTGGCGCCATGTCCAAGAACGGCAAGCTGGGCTTCGTCGCTGCCAACCCCTTCGGTGTGGTGAACTGGACGGTCAACGCCTATCAGATGGGCGCCAAGCAGATGAACCCTAACGTCACCACCACGGTGATCTACACCGGCGCCTGGAACGATCCGGTCAAGGAACGTGCTGCCGCCATGGCGCTGATCGACCAGGGCGCGGATGTGATTGGTCAGCACGTCGATACGCCTACCCCGCAGATCGTCGCCCAGGAGCGCGGCGTCTATGCCACTGGCCACCATCGTGATCTGTCGCAGTTCGCGCCCAAGGCCACGCTCTGTTCGGCCTCGTGGACCTGGGATCGCTTCCTGGTGCCAGAGGTGAAGAAAATCATGGCCGGCGGTTGGAAGCCCAACCCCTACGGCGCCTTCATGAGCATGGCCGAGGGCGGTGGCGATATCGATTTCGGCCAGGTCGAGTTGCCTGCCGAAGCCAAGGCCAAGATCGAAGCTGCACGCCAGGCGATTCTCGACGGCAAGCACATCTACGCCGGGCCGCTCAAGGATCGTGACGGTAACGAACGCGTCGCCGCCGGTGAAGTGCTGTCCGATCAAGCCCTGTGGCAGATGGACTGGTACGTCGAAGGCGTAATCACCCAGAAATGATCCACATCGGCCGACACCCAGCCACGATTGCCTGTGGGAGGGGCTTTAGCCGCGACAATCGCCGCTAAAGCGCCTCCCCCGACAGGTGGACGCGATCAGGCGTCGTGTCGGCTTTCCCAACCGTTGCTCTGTGGGAGCACGCTGTGAATGCACTCCAGCTCATCGGCGTCAGCAAGACGTTCGATGGTTTCAAGGCACTGAGCGAGGCCGACTTCACCCTCAAATGGGGTGAGGTGCATGCCTTGCTCGGTGAAAACGGCGCGGGCAAATCGACCTTGATGAACGTCGCGGCCGGGCTCTATGCGCCGGAATTCGGCGAGCTGTTGATCGACGACAATTCGGTGCGGCTCAAGGGGCCAGCCGATGCCGCGCGCCATCGTATCGGCATGGTGCACCAGCACTTCAAGCTGGTGCGCCCGTTCAGCGTGGCTGAGAACATCCTGCTCGGCCTGCCGCCTGGCCCTGGCAGCCATCGCCAGCGCCTGGCCGAGGTCAGTGCGCGGATCGTCGCCAAGGCTGCCGAGATTGGCTTCGTCATCGACCCGCAGCGCAAGGTCGAAACGCTGTCGATTGCCGAGCAGCAACGTGTGGAAATCCTCAAAGTGCTGTTGGCGGGTGCCAATATTCTCATCCTCGACGAGCCCACTGCCGTGCTCACCGACCAGGAGGGCGAGCGCCTGTTGAGTACCGTTCAGGCCTTGGCCCGGCAGGGTGCGGCGGTGGTGCTGGTTACCCATCGCATGGCCGACGTCAAACGCTTCGCCGACCGCGTTACGGTGATGCGCACCGGGCGTACCCTGCAGACGTTGAACCCGTCCGAGGTGGCGGTGGACGAACTGATTCGCCTGACAGTGGGTGAGTCGTTGCCACAACTCGATACCCGGCGCGCGCAGTCTGTCGGTGCCGAACGCATTGTCATTCGCGGCCTGCGCTCGCCAGAGCGCGGCGGGCGGCGCGTGCTCGATGGTGTCGAGCTTAGCCTGCGCGATGGTGAGATCTACGCCATCGCAGGCGTCGGCGGCAATGGCCAAGGCGAGCTGGCCAGCATCCTCATGGGCATGCCCGAGCCCTACGAGGGCGAGATTCACCTGCACGGCTTCGGCGATTTGCGCCAGGCCAGCGGCAGCCAGCGCCGCGCGCTACGCATCGCCGCCATCCCGGCGGATCGCTACGGACTGGCGCTGGCGGCGGATTTATCGCTGACCGACAACTTCGCCATTGGCCAGATCCAGGCCGGGCGCTACGGCTCGTTCTGGCGGGTGCGTGAGCGCCAGGCGCGTGAAGACCTGGCCGAGGCAGTGGTGCAGTTCGATGTACAGGGCGTGCGCAACGCGAAACAGAAAGCCGCGCTGCTTTCCGGCGGCAACGCACAGAAGCTGGTGATCGCCCGCGAGTTTTCCCGCCAGCCCCAGGTGGTGTTGGCACACAGCCCCAATCGCGGTCTGGACGTGCGCGCCGGCGCTGCCGTGCATCAACGCCTGTTGGCAGCGCGCGATGCCGGGGCGGCGGTGCTGCTGATCAGCGAAGACCTGGATGAAGTGATGAGCCTGGCTGACCGCATCGGGGTGATGAGCGGCGGGCGCATCGTGGCGGAATTTCAATGCCCGGCAGACCGCCAGGCCATAGGCAAAGCGATGGTGAATCATGCCTGAGATGTCCGGCGTCAACGCCGAGTTGACTGCAGCACCGGCCAAACGTAGGCAGCAACCGCTGGCCAGCCGGCGTTATACCGTGGAAGTTCGCCAGCAGATGGCCTGGCATTGGCAGGCGCTGATCCTGGCGCTTGCGCTGTTGATCGGCCTTGGCCTGTCGGCGGCGATCCTGATTGCCGCTGGCGTGCCGGGCGGCGAGCTGTTCAATGAGCTGGTCGGGCAGACCCTGTTCGATATGGCCAGCCTCAAGGCCGTGCTGTTTCAGGCGGCGCCCATCGTCATGGTCGCTCTGGCCGGTTGCCTGGCCTTTCGCGCACGCTTCTGGAACCTAGGGCTGGAGGGTCAGATGATCTGGGGCGGCATCGCCGCCACGGCCATTTCGCTGTTCGAGATCGGCCCTGAGAGTACCCGCCTGCCGTTGATGATGCTGGCTGCGGTGCTTGGCGGCCTGGCCTGGGCACTGGCGCCGGTGTTACTCAAGCTCAAGCTCGCGGTCAACGAGATCATCTCGACGCTGATGCTCAATTACATCGCCGCCAACGTCCTCCTGCACCTGGTCTACGGCAGTTGGAAGGACCCGCGCGACGCCTTTCCCTATTCGCCTCAGTACCGACCCTTCGAGCGTCTGCCGGAGTTTCTCGACGGCTACAGCTTCGCCATCCCCCTGGCCATCGGCGTGGCGCTGCTGGCCTGGTGGTTCGTCGGCGTGTGCCGAGTGGGTCTGTACCTGCGCTTCGTCGATGCTTCGCCGCAAGTGGCCAAAGCCAATGGTGTGCCGGTGGCCAATGTGATCATCGGCACCGTGCTGTTTTCCGGGGCGATGGCCGGGCTGGCCGGTTTCGTCGTCACTGCAGGGCAGGAAGGCCGGCTGACCCAGGCGTTCTACCAGGGCTATGGCTTCTCCGGCATCCTCATCGCCTTTCTGGCGCGCAACAACCCGCTGGCAGCGGTGGTGGTGGCGCTCTTGGTGGCTACCTTGTTCGTTGCTGGGCGCAACCTGCAGGTGTTCTACCAGATCCCGTTCTCCATGGTGCAGTTGATCCAGGCGCTGATCGTCATATGCGTGGCCGGCTCGGATTTCTTCATTCGTCATCGCCTGCGCCGTACGCAGGGGAGGGAAAGCTGATGGAACTGATCCTCAACTGGCTCGGCAATATGCCGGATTTCGCCGTGCCTTACGCCTTGGCGGCGCTGGGCCTGATCATCACCGAGCGTGCCGGGGTGCTGGCGCTTGGCGCCGAAGGGCTGATGCTGGCCGGTGCATTGGCGGCTATCGGCGCGCAACTGCATTTAGGTCTGCCGGGTATTTCTCTCGTGGCTGCGATGGCCGCTGCCGCACTGGTCTCAGTGTTGTTCGCGGTGATGGTGATTGTGCTGCGTATCAATCAGGTGATCGCCGGGCTGACGCTGGTGTTCTTCTGCCTGGGGCTGACCAGCTTGTTGGGCACCCTGCTGGAGTGGACCAACCGCCCGGTGCAGGGCTTGCCGCCACTGGCGATCTGGCCGCTGTCGGAGTTGCCGCTGCTGGGCAAGTTGTTCCAACAGAACCTCATGGTGTACCTGACCGTGCCACTGTTCTTCGCCGTGGTCTGGTATCTCAACCACAGCACCCGTGGCCTGCGCCTGCGGGCGGTGGGGGAGAATCCACAGGCCGCCGATGCTGCCGGTATCTCGGTGATGACCTATCGCTTCCTGGCGATCATGGCCGGTGCGGCACTGGTCGGCCTGGCCGGTGGTTACATCGCCGTGTTGAGCACCAAGATGTGGATTGCCGACATGAGTGGCGGACGCGGCTGGATCGCCGTGGCACTGGTGATTTTCGCCCGCTGGTCGCCGTGGAAGGCGCTGGCGGGGGCCGTGCTGTTCGGCTGCATCGAGGCGCTGATTCCGCAGTTGGCCGCGACCGGTGTTCGCCTGCCGCAGTATTTCGTGTTGATGACGCCGTATGCCGTGACACTCGGCGTGATGATTTGGGTGGCGCTGTCCGGGCGAGGCCAGGGTGATCAGCCAGGCGCGCTCGGTGAACCCTATGTGCGTGAAGAACGCCGTTGACCTGACTCATGAGGTCGTAATGCGTACATTCGTGTATGAACGCCCCCGTGACATCGAGGCCGCCAAATTTGCCGACTACCTCGATCCCGGCCGCACGGCGGTCATCTCCATCGACCTGCATCGCGGCCACCTCGACGATTCCCCGGATTGCCCATGCCCGGCGCCAAGGGCGCGCGAGCTGGTGGCGCCGGTCGATGCTTTCCACGCGCAGGCCAGGGCACTGGGCGTGCGTATCGTGCATGTGCGCTCGGTGCTGCGCGCCGACGGTTCGGACGATATAGGCGGCATTCCCTCAGCCTGGCGGCGTACCTTCGCCCTGCATATCGGTGCGATCCCCAACCATGCCGAGCACGCCCTGGAGGGCTCGCGCTGGACCGAGTGGCTGACGCAGATCGAGCCGGCCGACCTGACCGTCTCCAATAAGCGCCGGCTGTCGGCCTTCTACCCCACCGATCTGGATTTCCTGCTGCGCAACCAGCGTATCGACACCCTGGTGTTCAATGGCGGCTTTGCCGACTGCTGCGTGCTCAACAGCGCTTTCGAGGCTGCCAATCTGAGCTATCGGGTGATCGTCTTGCGCGATCTGGTGCGGGGCACCGACGAGCAGCTGGAGGCCGCTGCCTTCAGCATGGTTTCGCTGCACCTGGGGCTGGTGATGGAGTCCGCCGACCTGCTGGCCGTCTGGCAAGGGCGCTGACAGGGCGCTATTGGCGTCGCATTGCCGACACTGAAGGCTTCCAACGCGCTATTGAATCTGTACAGTGGAGCCTGAGTCGCACGAACAGCCTGGTTGCTGACCGAGTGTGATCCGTTGTCGTGCAATCACTGAGGCTTTACGTGGAATCCATTGCTGTCATCGATTTTGAAACCACCGGCGTGTCGCCGAGTCAGGCGCGTGCCACCGAGATTGGTGTGGCGATCATCGAGGATGGCCGCATCGTCGACCGTTATCAGAGCCTGATGAACAGTGGCGCCTGGGTGCCGCCGTTCATTGAGCAACTGACGGGCATCAGCAACGCCATGCTGCGCAAGGCGCCGCCATCGGATCAGGTGATGAACGAGGTGGCTGATTTCATCGGTGACAGGCCACTGTTGGCGCACAACGCCTCGTTCGATCAGAAGTTCTGGGATGCTGAACTGGCGCGGGTGCGCCGTCGCCGTTCACAGCCGTTCGCCTGTTCGTTGTTGCTGTCGCGCCGCTTGTTGCCCGAGGCACCGAGCCACAAGCTGGGCAACCTCAATGCCTGGGCCGGTTTGCCGGACACGGGCCGCGCTCACCGCGCCCTGGCCGATGCCGAGATGGCGGCGAACCTGACATTGCACCTGTTCGGCCTGCTGCGTGAACGGCATGGTCGGCACCAGGCCGATCATGCGTTCCTCTGCCAGTTGCAGAATCTTTCGGCGGCCAAGGTGCGGGCGCTGTTGGCCGCTGCTTGCTGAGTGTGCCTCTTACCTGTGGGAGCGGCTTCAGCCGCGAGCTGTTATCGCGGCTAAAGCCCCTCCCACGATTGGGTGGCTTGTCGTGGGATTTCGTGGCTGAAACGCAATGCCGCCCAGCCGTTCCTACGGTTTGGCGGTTTGCCTAGGATTTTCGCGGCTGAAGCCGCTCCTACTTATTAGGGGCAGGGTAAACTGCGCACCTGATTCCTTTCCAATTTGGTTGCCCCATGACCTTCGCCTCCCTCGGTTTGATCGAGCCGCTGCTGCGCACCCTTGCTGACCTCGACTACAAGA
>CAZIZA010000003.1:0-43115 GCA_964543555.1 uncultured Pseudomonas sp. | reverse complement strand
GGGCCAGAGCCAGCGGCTGGCCCGCCATCCCCACCGGGGCGGTGATCCGCACTTCGCTGCACAACACAGTACTACACACACAAAAACACTACAAATGATTCAAGTGGAGTTTGTATGAGACTTTTTATGAAGTTCAGCGTTCAAAGCCTCGATGTGCCTGTGCTGATGGAAGACATGGTGCTGATGGACAGTAAGCGTGATCGCCTCTCGCAGCTACAGAGCGCCGTGGATGACTTGATCGCTGTGCTGCACTATGGCGATGGCTGGGCACTGCTCATGGGAGATAACGCTTTAGGTGTTTACCCTTCTTGGCGTGTGCCACAAGACAGCAAGCTGTTTAAGTTCATGCCTGAACACACTTACATCAATGGGGCACCTGTTTGCACTGGCCCTGTGCTGCTTGTGCATGATGACGGGACTAACTTTGGTGGTTTCACTGAAGCTCAACTAATGAAGTTGCTTAGATAAATACAGTATATGAAGAATGTACTACTGTTGCTTCACTCGTGAAGCAACACTTTAAAAGCCAGATTCCCCAATCTGGCTTTTTTATCTGTCTGTTCTGCACAAATAATAAGCTAATTTTCCTTTGTGGTTACGACTTTGGTACTTAGTAAAATGTAATTCCTTATACTTAGTACCAAAAGCCGTAACACCCAAAAGCAAAAACAGCGCAAATGCCCTCCTTTAAATACATAAAAGGAGAGCAACAATGACTGAACAACAAGGCCCATTAGGTCAAGGCCAAAACGACCCATTCTACAACTCAACAAAATGGCGCGGTATAGCAACTCGCTATTTGATCAAAAATACAATGTGTGTGCATTGCAAAGCAAAAGGCATCTGGCACCCAGCAACTGATGTTGACCACATTATTGAACTGGAAGACAACTGGGATCTTAGATACACCAAGTCCAACTTCCAAGCCCTATGTAAATCCTGCCACAACAGAAAGACCGCAAAAGCTCGCAAAGAGCGCTTGAACGGAAAGGTACTGAGCCCGTCAGACATCATCAACTGGGCAATCAAGAAACAACAATAATAATAAAAGGACTTTTATGAAAAGCGTACACGTAAATGATTTAAATGGACGGCTTGTTCTGTTCAACAATGAACTTATTCTTATCTCTATTGGAGCAAATGATAACGGCAGCTTGGCATTTGATTTTATCGATCCATTCACTGATGAAGACATTGCGCTTACTGATGCCGAAGCAAGACAGCTTCTCTTAGAGCTAATGTATGATCCGTTTGCTGGGGGCATCAATGAATAACAACCCCCAATATAAGCAACCTATTGGGTTGTGCTACGCCCAACCTATTCTAATGCCACTGGATGATTTGAATTGGGAACTGCACGAAGAATATTACGTCTTGAGCGAACACATGAGTTTCACCATCCCCAAAGGATTCGTAACTGACTTAGCATCAGTGCCCCGCTGCATCTGGAACATTTATCCTCCATTTGGTCTATATACTGGTGCTGCGGTTGCACACGATTACTTGTATCGCACAAAGCAAATGCAAGTGACCCGTAAAGAAGCCGATGCGTTATTCAAAGAACAAATGCACAAAGCCGGTGTAGAAAGTTCACAAGCACAACTAATGTACTTGGCGGTTCGTGCATTTGGATGGACAGCATTCAAAGACAGGAAGTGATGCCATCAGCAATTCCGTGGAAGAATACGTGTAATTGTTATAATAAATAAAGTAGGAGCAATAAATTGCAAAAGGATAAAGATATGTCGGAGAAAACAATTGAGCTTACTTTAATGCTTATGCGTGAAGAGTGGTACAAACAACAACAGATGAAACAAGCGAATATTGAAATGCTTAAAGCGATGATGAGGGGTTGAGATGACACGATCCGTATTTGCATCACTTAACCCACAAGTGCAAGCATCAGTAAAACTTACGTGGGATATGCTATCACCAGCGCAGCAAACAGAATCTTTTAGAGATATAGTTGTGCAAGTCTTACAAGAAGAAGGCTACACCATACCTGATGATATGCGCGAACTTATTAGATATACCGGAACAATTGATATTCAAGAATTTGACAAGCTACGCGCAATCTTAGACGACAAAACAGGTTTAACTGCCGCTATGTACGGCATAAATTTGGAGGATGAATGACAATACTGAACATAATCATGGCGCTATTTGCTATAGCCGCAGTAACTTACCTTATATGGGTATGCATTCCAAGAACAAGCAACATAAAGAAATACGCTATCACACAAGCAGAACAACGCTTTAAAGACACTTATATCGTCAAATACGCTAGGTGGCTACCGTCACAACCAATGTGCGATATCGCGGTTGTGTGCGCTGAACTAGAGCTTGATAAGAAGCGCCTACAAGATGAACTCAACGAACTAAAAAAGGAAAATAAATGAATATCTGGAACTCAATCAAGAAATTCTTCACTAAAGTAGCACAAGATGAAGCAGTAAAAGCAGCAGCAGACACAGCAAAGGATGTTGTTGAAGCTGTAGCAGTGGATTACATGAAGGACAAAGCCAAGCAGGAAATCAAACGCCACAAGTAAAAACTGATGCGACAGTATCAGACATTTCCGTATAGCCGTAACAATTGAGTCTATGGCAGAATAACCATTTTACTTAAATGGATACTGCCATGACGCCTGAACAGATGCTTCGATATGGTAAAGGATTAGGGCTTTGGCGTGAGCCAATACCGCAAGAAGCGTGTAAGCCTGTTCCGGTCTTCTCCCCTGCCCCATCTGCTAAACAGTCCAAGCCAAAGCGCGAAACAGCCGACACCACAAGCGCTACTGAGGTGCATGTGCCTATACGTGTATACCAATCCAGTACACGCCCAGGTAAGAACGCCGATGGCAGCACAGCCGAGGATATGCTGTTTGGCGAGTACACAGCTGATCAGATACGCGCTATAGAGACCGTAGGCGGTACTCGTGCATTCATGAACGAAGACATGAGCCCTACAGCAGCCAAAGAGCATTTCGATACGTGGCGGCGCGTCTCTAGTCGGTACTTTAGTTCAGGCGATCTCAAGATGGTCATCCTAGCAATGATCGGCCAAGTGCAAGCAAACACTGGTGGTGAGTTCCGGCACCCTGCCCTGACTAAAGCAGTACGTGGCCATCCAAAGACACAAGCATTTGTGCAGAACATCTTGGATGGCGTAAAGGCCAAGATCAAAGCAGAGCAAGGCAACATCAACAAGCTCACATTGGAAGACTGGCACAGCAGCTACTCAAGCAAGCCTAAGCTACCTGCATTCAACAAGCGCTTGGGCTTCGATAGTGACTTGATGGGTGGCCTCACAATGGCAGTGAATGGTGTGTGGGCAGGAGATGCCACGATCACCAAGTTTGAGCGAGCTGGCAATCATTACCGCGCCAATGTGCAAGTAACGTTCTATGACCACTTCGGTCTGGATCTGCCAGACGTAGGGCCAGACCCCACAAATGGGCACATTAAAGAATACAGCTTGCTATCTGTTTTCCGTTCGTGGTTTATTGTCCAGCACTTGGATATATTCGGCTATAAACCGTTTATCACCGTAATGGAAATGAATTACCCGATACAGGGAGAATGGTAATGCGCTTTATAGTATTTCTTTTAATCAACCACATTGTTGTGCTTTATATTACGTTGAAGCATAACGAAGGAGAGCTATCCATTGCTCTAATGCTTTATTACTTCCTGTATATCGGCTTGAACATCCTTGCGGAAATTGTGTTCATTAAGCAGAAGAAGTACCTGTACAGTGTCTTAAACGCTCTTGCTTTCGCAGCTATATACTTCCTCGCTTAAAGTCGATAAAAATGAGAGGTAGGTATCATTAGCAGCCTCTAATTTTATCGACTAGGAGTTTACGGTTTAAAAAGGATTGATGACTTTATGTTTTATTAAGTATTTTATTAAAACATATCTAACTATTCGTTCCAATCCTAAAATGGTAGGTGAACGCTCTACAGACTGCCTCATCTCCCTATCTTGAATTACCGGATTCCCTGATGTCACTTCTTCATTCTGTTTTAAATGATTAACGGAAAACCAATTCTCCATGAATTTCCCCGCGTGAACATATTTACTGCGGGTATTATAAGCAGCCTTTAACCGAGCCTTAAACCCTTCAAATTCGAGTCGACTATTATCATCTAAAGACTCGGTTTTAGAAAAGAAATTCTCGTCTACATGTTCTGTTATAAGTAGGCAGAATTTTTCTGAAATGCTAGAAAATCGCTTTTTAAGTTTTTTTACAATTTTCTCACCACCATCAAGACCTAATTCAATTTTTTTTAGTGTCATAATTAGGTCTTCATCTAAAAGTGTGTCTATATTATAGTCTTTCTGAGCAGCTAAAATCTCACAAGATGTTATCAGATTTATAAACGCCACCTCTGGATTAGTTTCCATTTCACGAAGCGCATTAAGATAGAACTTACCTGAATATAAAAACGAATCAATAATTTCATTTCTTTCATTTTCAGCATCTAAAATTGGCATGAATTTATGAAAGTTCTGCAAGTTTAATTCCAATCTAAAATCACACCTTTCATTTAAACTATTAAATGCGAGTGTTTTATTGTAACGCTCAATATCGAATCTTAGGCTTGGCACGTATGACCGCCCATGTTGCAGAAGTAATCCGTGGCTATCAAAGCGCTTTCCGAATAGCACAGATAGAAGAATGCAATATGTTTCGGCTGCATGTGTATAATCAGGGACAATAATACTATCCCATTGATACTCAGGTGTAGAAATTGTTAATTCCAGATACTGTCGGTAACTGCTCTCATTGAGGTTTGGCGTGTAGATTTCGAGTCGATGATTTTCATATGCATGTGTCAAAATATGCTGTTCTGAAACGCTCTCGCCAACAAACCGAGAAGGTGTTGATATTAAAAACTTAGTAATAGCTTTGTTACTTCTAAGGTTGCTCATATAATCACCTCATCAAAAAAACACAGTATAGCTAAATACCAAGATAACAGTATCATCTCGATATTTGAACTGGCCAAGAGGAACTTTTTTGGAGATTCAATATCACTGTGATTCTAATCCTCTTTAGCGTCTAAATAAACTTCATAGCTAAGAAAACAGTCAACAATCAAGTAAATATAATTATAAGCGCTTACCAACACTCACATTCATTATATGGTTTTGTAAAGTCAGCAATAGGCCTAAGTGTTGATGAAACCTATATATGATGGTCATGAATGGTCTATTTCTCTTCTTATCATTTAGTCTGTTTAGATCATTTAGAGTCTGTATGTAATTAGAATGCAGCAAATCAACAAGTAAAATTTTAATTTCAAGTTCAATCTCCATATCAAACCGTAACATTTTCTCAATACTATGACGTTCTTTATTGCTTACCTTTGTTAGGTACTCAAGCCATGTGGTGTGATCAAGTATGTCTATCTCGCCTGTAATAGACTTATCCTTTGTCGCTTCGACGAGTAAATGCTGGCCACTTTTTGAGCCAAACCTTTCAAAAGTATCTAAGGCATCTATATGTTTGCCATCAAGTACAAGATCACTGATTAGGTCCGCATATGCATGGGCCACATCGATTAACTCATTCTTCATTACAGTAAAATATATCGTCTGTAGCTTCTTGTACTCTGGATACACAGATGTAATGACGTAGAAGATGTAACCGGCCACAAATGCAAGCAGCAAGTCTACACCCGCTGATGCAAGCGCCGCTGCGCCGTTGAATGGCTCCGGCATGTGATCCCACACAAGTGCATTGATTGCAACGATGACAACGCACAGGACAGCCGACCCCGTAAGCCAGGTAGACGTTAAACCAAACACACCTCTAATGGTGCGCCGCATCATGTAGAACAGCATAGGGACACTCTAAGAACATAAAGGTAATATCATACCCAGTTAGAACTAATTGTGGAAGTAATGGCTCCTATGACTATTACTTTATTATAGCTTTGCTATAGAATGAGGTTTTCATCTGGAGACACTGCAATGGACTTCAACTTAACCGCAAGCGAAGGGATAATTTTTTCTGCCATAATTAGTGTAATTAGCTCACTTGTTGGTGCTGTTATTGGTGGATGGATGACCAGAAATGCAACAATCAACGCTACTAACATGGCAAATGAACACCAACAGAAATTAATTAAAGATGCTGACGAAGCTATATTAACTGGCTTTATATGGTCAATACATGACGAGATGAAAAGTTTATACAGTCGTTATAATGAGACCGCTGGTGCATTACTTCGTAACACTCCCCAGAATCAGATGCTAGCCATTAAGTATAGAGTTGATCACGATTATTTCTCCGTATATCACAGCAACAGCTCCCTAATAGGTAAAGTCTCAGACCATGAATTGAGATCAGATATAATCAATGCTTACACAATAGCAAAAAGCATTTTAGATTCGTACTCTATACATTGGGACTTAATGACTAAGTATGAAGATTTGTGCAGAGCTAATGCTATCGAGCCATCACCAGTAAACGCTCATTATGTGCAAGCCTATCAACACCATCTAATCGAATACACAATTGCATTAAAAGGTGTTGATGATCTTCTATGCTCTAGTGTAGAACGCCTGCTTGAAAGGATTAATACCTTATACGTTAGGTAGCGACATTAGCCCCCTATGCACATAGGGGGCTATCTCGAAAATAATTTTGCACGCAGCACATACAGCGAACGCGCAGTGCTTTTTGGACCGACTCAATTTTTTGAAATCATTTCCCCCTGCCACGTAATAGCCCACAGATGAAAACACGCTATAAATCCCCTCTACTGCGAATTTCCTGATATTTGCAATTTTCTCCGTGCAGATGCACGGAAAATCCACCCTTGGCCCAAAATGGCCATTTTTCTGCATTTTTCTTAAAGAAAACGTCTGTTTTTGACAAGAAAACAGCGGTATTTCGCTTGTTTTCTACGAATTATAAAAATAATAAAAGGAGTGAACATGACGAAACCCCTCAATATAATCTCAAAAAATCCACTTAGCACACGCTTCCATAAGCTCATTTGTGAAGCCCTAGAAGCAAGAGGTGACAATCCAGATGAATCAAACCACCTTATTACCTTCTTAGCTGGTCGCTTTGTATCATATAAAGTTGCTCAAGATGATGTGGATTTGAATGGTGAGACTATCATTCAACCCGGCGACAAAAAACAGCCCAGAAAGATAATCAACCCTGCTGGCTATGTCAGAGATAAAGCATACAAAGATATCTTTGAAGGACTCAAAGAACTTGGTCTAACACCTAAATCTAAAGCAGCACTGCAACTTGAAAATGCCGAGGCAAAACAAAAGCGTGAAGAACTGTTAAGAGCCATGCAGTCCCAGCCACAAATTGGCGAGGATGATCTGTAATGGAATACGAAGCATGGAACGAACTACATTATGAGGACTTTGTAAATGACTTGAGCCTGTTCAAGACCTATGGCATAGATATCGAGAAGTACAACTTTAATTTAAAGGATGAAGACCAGAGCCCGAGATGGGTACATCAGTACTGTTATGAGGCGCTTACCAAATACAAAGATGAAACTTGCCTGAACATTAAGCTAGCCGCTGTGCGCCATATCATCGATATGCAACGCGCAAAGACAGAAGGCTTCAATTACAAGTTCAGCAACGAATACGCTTTTAAGATAATCGACTTTTACAAGTACCTAAGCCACGTAAAAGGAACATCTGAGCAGTTCAAGTTACTACCTTGGCAACAGTTCCTTGTTGGTTCAATGTTTGGCTGGGTACAAAAGGAGCTACACGTTACAGGACGCGCTCTCCGGCGCTTTAAGTATGCAGACGTATTCGTGGCACGTAAGAACGGCAAGAGTACGTTAGCGTGTGGCGTAGCGCTTTATATGCTGCTTATGGATGGCGAAGTAGGTGCGGACGTTTTCACTACTGGCCCAACAGGTAAGCAAGCCAGGATCGTATTTGACGATTCCAGAAAGATGCTCAAGAAGAGTGTGCTACCTCAGATCTTTGATTTGCGGATGAACAACGATGCCATTTACTGTGACTCACTGAACGCAAAAATGGAATACAAGAACAGTATTCCAGATAACTTGGACGGCTTGAACTCACACTTTGCTGTTGTGGATGAAATCCACTCATTTAAATCACCTGCTGTTTATGACGTAATGAAAACATCAATGGGCTCCAGATTAAACCCTATGTTTTTTGTTATCAGTACAGCAGGCACTAATTTAGGTTGTATCGGGCACGAACTGTTTACTACTGATGAAGGTATCCTAAGAAATAAAAGTGATCCTGTTCTATCTGAAACTAAGTTCTGCGCTCTTTACACAATGGATGAAGGCGATGCGTTTAATTCAGATACTGCGTGGCACAAATCAAACCCCTCAATGCGCAGTGGTGCTAGAGGACGGGACGAACTTGTAGCGCTTGCCAATGATGCTGCAATGCGCCCTTCTGCTCGCCCTAACTTTATGACTAAGTACCTGAATATATTTGTGCAAAGTGCAGATAAATGGCTTCAACACAATGATATTAGAACAACTGCAAATAACAGCTTGAAGCTAGAGGACTTTGCTGGAAGGGATGATCTGGACTGCTACTTGGGCGTTGACGTTGGCTTAGTAGATGACTTGTCTGCTATTGGATACGTATTTGTAGATAAGGAAGAAAACATTACGTGCTTTACAAAAGCATTCTTCCCCATCGATAAGTTGCCTGATGCCACTGATACAGCTAAAGCAAATTATACAAAGTGGGCAAATCAAAAAGACGGCAGCTTTACACTGACAGATGGTGCAAGTTGTGACTTTGATTTACTCGAAGATGAACTATTAGATGCTTGTCGGATGTTCAACGTAAAGACAATAGAGCTTGACCCGTGGAACGCAAACCAACTTGAGCGCAATCTTAAAAAGCGCAAGCTACCAGCTAACTTACGTGGACAAGGTAAAAAAGACTTGAACGAGCCAACGAAATTATTTGAACGCCTCATGCTTGAGCACGAACTAACACATAACGGATCCGCAGTGCTTGAGTGGTGTATGACTAACTCATACATAGACGTTGACAAGAATAACTTAGTGTCTGTTGTAAAAGAAAACAAGCACTCAGAGTTTAAAATTGACTGCGTAAAAGCAATCATCACTGCGCTTGCTGGATTTGTGCATCGCGAAGAAAAAACGCCGCGCTACAAAAAGGGCATTTCTCGCACCCTAAGCGTGGGTGGCATGTAGGAAAGTGTTACGGCTTTTGGTCCTAAGTATAAGGAATTACATTTTACTAAGTACCAAAGTCGTAACCACCCCACTAAAATCGCTTGTTATTTGTACAGAGACGTCACTTAGCAAGCAGCAATAAATACAGCAACACCCCAACTAATAATAACAATAAGGGCAAACAATGAATCACTTCTCCCGCAAAGTTGAGGTCAAAGGACTAAGTGCAACTGACATCGCTAGCCATTATAGAAGCGGCGGCCAGAATGTAGCGCCAGTAGCTGACCCAACTGTACTTGCCTGTATCAAGATCATCGCGGAAACAGTAGGCAAACTACCAGCTTATTTGTATCGCGAAACTGATACAGGTGACGAGCGCATCCAGCAAGACAAAATGCTTAAAGTGCTCACTAAGAAACCTAATGACTTCCAAACAATGCAAGCATTCCTAGAAATGGTCATCTACCACTTGTGTACTGATGGCAATTTCTACGCGGTTATTAACCGCTCAGGAAAACGCATTGTATCTATCTTCCCCGTCGAACATCCCTCCTGTGTTACACCGCAGCTCCAAAATGGCAAGCTGATTTACTCACTCAACTTAAACTCACAAATGGGCATTCAAGGATATCGCACCGAATATTCTGCTGATGAAGTACTCCACATTCGGATGGCATCTGGCAATTTGTTGAAGGGTCTAGGCTGTATCGCGCAAGCACGGCAGGCAATTGAGCTAAGTACGTTGCAACGCGAGCACAGTATTAAGTTCGCTGAAACATCATCTATCCCTGCGGGTATCGTATCGCTGGGCGCTGATTCAAGTGATTATGACGACCAAGCGTTACAAGAGAACATCGATGCATTGGAAGCAACATTTGCAAGCGGTTCAAAAGCATCAGGTAAGCTAGCTATATTGCAAGGTACTTCAACATACACCCCTATTTCTGTATCTAACGCAGACGCACAATTCCTTGAATCACGCCAATTTGGCCTACGTGAAATTTGCGCTATTTTCCGTATCCCTGAACATTTCCTGTCAGGTGCAGCAAACGTCAAATACAGCAACTACGGCCAATCAATGTTGAGTTTTTATACTGAAACTATTTCTCCGTATATTGCAAGAATCCAAGCCGCGTTTAATGACCACTTAGATGATTTGGGTATTTGTTTCGCTTTAGATGAAGCAGAGCTTAAGCGTGGTGACGTAGACCAGCAGCGTACAAACGTAACTGAGCTTTTTACTAAGGGCCTAATTACGTTGAACGAAGCACGTTCAATGTTGAATATGACCAAGCAAGAAGAAGGTGATCGCTTCCAAGTACAGGCTAATAACTCAATCATGGGCACAATGGAAGAAATTCTTGAACATCAACGAGCAGTAGCAAACGTAGATGAACCAAAAGAGCCAGCACAAGCTGAGCCAGAAGAACCCGAAAATAACAATAACAACGAGGGTATAAATAATGAAGCAACAGAAAGCGACAAAGAACCTCCAATTCAAGATTAAGGAGTTCAACGCTGAAACTGGATACGTGTCAGGGTATGCAGCAGTGTTCAATACGCAAGACTGGAACGGTGATATTATCGCGCCTAATGCGTTTGATAACTGTCTAGACATGCACAAAGCGCAAGGCACTAATATGAAAATATATTGGTGTCACGACCAAACTGATTGTATTGGCGTTTGGAATAAAGCAACTATCGATAGTGTTGGTTTATTTCTTGAAGGACAACTGACCCTCAAAGTACAAAAAGCACAAGAAGTACTTGCGCTAATTAGTGCAGGTGCAGTTGATGGTATTAGTATTGGATACTTTGTACTTGAGGAACACTACGACAGTAAAGCTAAATCAAGAGTGCTAGATAAAATTTATGCTTTTGAAGCTAGCTTTGTCCCCGTACCAGCACACCCATCAGCGCGGTTGTATGAAGCAAAATCAGCATTACAAGAAGGCAATATACCAACTGAACGCGAAATGGAAAAGCTATTGCGTGATGTAGGGCTATCGCAAAAGCGCGCAAAAGCGTTTCTCGCGCAAGGCTATAAGGGCCTTAGCGTGGACACTGCAACTGCTGAGGAAGCAGAGACAAGCGCGGAGACAGCGCCTCCAGTTGAAGAACCTGCACTGCCACAAAATATAAATACAAATGACGAAGTGGAACAAAAAACTAATTCCGAATCGTTAAATGAAACACCCCTCCCCGCTCCATTCGAGAGCGCAGAAGTTAAGAGTGCATTAAGCCACCTCTTAACTCTCTTCTAAAAGTAATTACTCCTTAGCTGGCCAGCTAAATCTATCTCATAAAACTTTCTTTCTATTTGCTAACGGGATGTTCAGCAAATATCAAAACCTTTCACCTTAATTCAACGGGATGTTGAGTTAGTCAAATTTATTCCATTTATAAGAAGGATAACAAACAAATGGATATTCAAGAAACCATTACCCAAGTAGCTACTAAGCAAGCTGAATTTATCGAACAAAACGCTTCTGCTGTGACTGCTATTACCGACGAAGTTCAAGCAATCAAATCACAAATCCAAGAACTCGCCGAAACCAAATCCGCACTGGCTTCAAATCAAGAAACCATCACCTCCCTCCAAGAACAAATCGAGCAACTGCAAGATGCTCAAGCAAAAGGAACCTATTCTATGTCTACTATTCAAAACACCCCTGAAGTTAAATTTGCTGATGTATGTGCTGCTTATAAGAGCGGTATCGTTGCCGGCCAAATGGGTGAAACTAAATCTGTATTTGCCTCTACTAACGCTGATATGGCTCCGCTGTATGTTCAAGGTTGGGAAGCTGAAATCATCAAGCCGATGAAAGACTTTTCCCCGATCCTGACCAAAGTTGGTATTCGTGATGTTGATAGCACTCGTGGTCTGCGTAAGCGCGTCCAAGTATCCAAGACTGGCTGCCGTGTAGGTCACGAAAACGTAGCCAACACCATGCTGACTGATACTGGCGGTGCAAAGTTTGAATGGTATCCGGCTGGCTTCACCTGCATCGAGTCATTCCAAATCATCACTAACGAAGCTAAGCGTGAAGGCGACTTCGATATGGTTGGCTTGGCTGCTGACGTACAAGAGACCCTGGCTGTAGCTGCTGCTCGTAATGCTCTGTTTGGTTGTGAGCAAATGCCTGGCTTGTTCGCTTACTTTGGCGACAACAAGGCTGACGCAGAACGTGCGTTCGACAAGTACCAAGCTCTGGACATGGTTGCTGGCTTTGGTGGTGATAAGAGCTACAGCGTTTCTCTGAAACAACTGCAAGCCGTGAAACGCGCACTGGCGATGGCTTACCGTAATGGTGCTGTTTGGTACATGAACGAAGAGACCTATGACACTCTGGCTTCGCTGACTGATGGTGCTGGCCGTCCGCTGATCAAAGACATCCTGACTGCTGGCTTTGATGGCCAACTGCTGGGCTACCCAGTAATCATCGATCCGACCATGCCGGGCCTAGGTGATGCTGGCAAGATTGCTGTCATGTTTGGTGATCTGCAACGCGCTGTTCAATTCTTCCGCATCAACGGCGTACACAAGGTTGACGAGCTGGCTATCTTCCGTGGCAACACCCACATCTACGACTCAGTAGAATTCGGTATGCGTATGGAGCACTCCTTTGCTCTGAAAGGTCTGCGTGTTCCTGCTGCTAAGTAATCTCCGTAAATCAGATGGGGCTTAGCGCCCCATTATAATAGGAGAACCTATGTATATTATTTCCGAAAGTATTCAAAAGTTAGAAACTGAACAATGTACTAACATCGATGAGTTGAAGAATAAAGTACAGATCGTACATGCGCTTACTGACGAAGATTTAATTCGGTCACTTAAAGCAGCTTTTAGCTACGCCGAAAAGTTTATGCAAAGGAAGCTGCAACGCCACACTATTCAAGTTCAAGTGCATTTGCCTGCTTATACAGATGGCACTATGTACATGCGCTGGGGTAACTGTGTTCTAGAATACATTACCGTAGGCTCTGAACGTCTTGAACATATAAAAGACTACAAAGTGCAGCGTAATAAAATCCAAATTGAACCTGCCCAATGTGATCGAGTTATCACAATTCAGTACAGTTGCGGGTTTAGTACAGCACGTGGCTTGCATCAAATACCCGATGAAGTTATTCAAGGTATCTTAATGTTTGCTGGCGCACTGCACCAAACCAAGACTGACTTAACATCCGAATCACTAAAGCGTGCTGCTATTTGCTCCGAGAACTTGCTTACACCTTATAGGTTAAGGATGTGATATGGACTACAGCAAATACACAACGTACTTGTGTTTCTATAGTAGTGTGCAAAAAGTGAGTGAATACACTGGGCATTCAACTGGCGAGGAACTTACCAAAGCGCACGAAGCTCTAGGTAAAGTTATTTTTGCTAAAGCACAAGAGTACAACGTAAAGGAACAAGAAGTATCAACGTGTGTAATTAAGGTGCCTTGGCACCCAGTTATTAAGACTTGTACGCACGTTGAGACGGTAGACTTTTATGACAGTGCAATGTACAAGATTGAATTACAGCAAATGCCATTCAATGATGGGGAGCTTGAGATCAAGTGCATTAAGGTGCGTTGATGAATGTGAATTTTGCTATCACTGGTGGCCCGCAAATTGAAGTGGGTATGCTTGCAATGGGTACGGTACTTTCAACTAAAGCAACAGCTAAAGCAATGCGGCAGGTACTGAAGCCTATACTGCAAGATATCATACAATCGGCGCCGATAAATAATGTTGTAGTGGACGGTGTTCACTTATCAGAATCATTCAAAATCAAGGTCACTAAACGAAATAAAGCAATGCGTAAATCGGGAAGTGATACTTTCATTAGAGGATATATCTACACTGTAGGAGCCGCAAACGCATATGCCACAATGGTCGAATTTGGCCGTAATGGATATACAGCGCAGCGGGACCAGCTGTTTGGGCATCACACAAGCCCGTACAAAGTAGATATAGCACCTGTTCAAGCAAACCCCTTCATGCGCACTGCGTTCTATAGACACGCACATCAAGCCGCACAACAATTCATTGATCTTACCCAAGCAGAATTGCAAAGACTTTGGAACTCCAGAACTAAAACAGCCAACTCTTATATTAATAAGATGGCACGGCGTTCTGCCAAGTTAAAACCGTAAAAATAACAAGGAGACCTATGCTAGAAGATGCAATAACAAAAACAATAAAGTCCATATCTAGTAAAGTGTACTTAGGTTATTTGCCGGAGGCCGAAACAACTGGAATAGTTGTTTCGACAATTAGTACCAGAACTATACCCTCGCTTAAACGTTCAGATGTACGCGAACGTGAAGCTATTATAAACATAAAAATCTTTGGGGCTCATATTACTGAGGCTAAAGAACTTCAACATAAACTTCTCCGCTTATTCGATAGTGTAAAAATGAACGTTGAAGCGCCAGGGTATTGGTACGAGATGATAATTAAAGTCCAAAACTTAAACGATATGTTTATCGGGCAAGATAAGTTTTCACAACTAGACATTAGTGTTCATTACTATGAGCACCCAATAACATAATAATAAGGAGCCAAAAATGGCCACTACTAATACTTTTAAGGTACAAACTACCGAAGACACTCAAGTGTTTGTGAACTTTGACCAAGGTAAAACTGCTGCTGAAATCGTTACTGAGATCGTCGATGTATCCGAAGTAGGCGCTATTGAGCAAAGCCGCGAGATTAAAAAGAAAGGAACTGTCGGCGGTGATGAGTACTCTATCGGCGGCAAGCTGACTAACTCTGATATCGAAGTTAAATTCCTGCTTAACTCCGATACCAAAGTCATCTGGGATACATTTGTTGCTAATATCAACGACCCTAAGAAGAACATTGTTTCTCTGAAAGTTCTGTATCCATGGGGCGAAACTGTTGTAGGTAACTACGCCATCGCCAAAGTAGGCCGTCCAGCCGCAACTGACAACCCTGAGATTGTAGATGTAACTATCTCTCTGTCCCCGAGTGGCAAGATCGCTATCACCACTACTAAGTAATATTTCCTCTGTTGGCCTCAATTCCTAGCTAGATGCGAGGCCATTTTTACAGACGATTTGGATGCTTCCTTAGGGCAAAGCGCAAATACAAGATCTAGTAACTGTCAGTAAACACCAACCACTAGATGTTGCGAAGTGTATAGAAAATAAACAATAAAAATAACAAGAGGAACAGAACATGGAACAAATCAAAGACTTTAGCTTGGATATGCTGGATGAAGTGCAAACTAGAGGTGATGAAGTAATTTATAATGGCAATCGCTTTTATACACGTATGCTTACTTCTGGCGCACTGTACGCATATACCACTAACCAATTTAAATTCGCCAACGCAAAGAACGATGCGGAACGCGAAAACGCAATGAATGAAAGTACCAAAGCAGTACTAATGGGCGGTGTAGTTAACAAGAATGGTGATCCGTTCTTTACCAAAGAAGGTTACAAGAAGTTCATCGCTAAAGCAGACGTTGAGCTTATCAAGCTACTTGAAGAATCCGTCTTGCGGATGTGTTTGGGTGAGCAGGAAAAAAACGAATTGAGCGAGCAGTCTACACCGACCCAGGAATCCAAGACCGATTCCGAATAATGGAGCACTTCCCACAATACAAGCTCTGTGATTTTGAAGACATGGGGCAAGTGGAATATGAAATGCTGCTCGCAAGAGTAAATCAATACCCAGACAACTTACACAGTATCGCGATTGAGTTGCGCCGTGTACAAGGATACCAACTTAGAACATCAGGTAATGAGTTGGATAAAGACTTCTTCAAGGACTTAAAAGCACCATACGAAATCCCTGCTCGGCTGCTCACTAAAGAAGAATACTTAGAACGTGAACGGGCAAAAAGCCGAAATAAACTGACCCGCGAGAAGTTCCACAAGTTGAATACAAATATCCAAACAAATTAAGACGGCTTGACCGTCTTTTTTTGTATCTATTTTCCAAGATGGAGCAAGATGCACCATCCAAATAATAACAATAATAAGGAAACAGTATGGCAAGAGGAAATGGATTTACCGCCGCCGCACTTAATATCAATATCGGTGCCAATAGTGCTCAGCTATCTGCTGCTATTGATAAAGCAAAAGCAGTAGTGCAAGGCTTTGCTCAACACAGTACAACCAACCTACAGAAGCTAGCAGGCGCATTTAGTGCTGTTGGCAATGCAGCTATGAGTATGGGGCCACATATCGCTAACGCTGCTGGGATGGTTGCTAAAAGCACAAGTTGGGCTGTTGCAGGTCTGTCTGTTTATACCGGCGCTATCGTGGCAAACAGACTCGAACAAGAGAAGCTAGCTAAACAGTTCAACCTATCATCAGAGCAAATGAACTCCTTAGCGTATATGGCAAAGTACGCAGGCCAAGAAACAGAAGACTTTGCTGATGCGCTGAAAGAGCTTTCCATTAAAGCAGGCGATGCAGTTGAAAGCGGCGAGAAGATGGCCGATACAATGGGCGTTCTGTTTGACAAAATGGGTGGAGCTAAGAAGTGGGTCGGTGAAAATGACCCTATTAAGAAGTTATATGCGTTGCGTGAAGCATATCAACAACTGAGCTTAGCGGATCAAGTGCGTGTGGCTGATGAAATGGGTGATGCTGGTCTTAAACTTATTTCAACGTTGAAGCTGACTAATGCTGAATTCGAAATGCTTAGAAAGACTGGCGAAGCAACTTCAAACGCAATGAACACCGAAGCTATTCAAACGTTAATCTCCAAGTTTGGTTATCTTACTCAAGTAGGTAATGACTTCTTGACTGCTATCGTTGCTCGCTTCGCGCCAATGTTCTCTATGATTTGTGATGATTGGACGAAGAAACTAACATCGGCGTTCGAATCGAAAGGCGGGTTTAAAGAAGGCTTTGAAAGTTATGTAGATGAATGGGCAGACAAGATATTCAACTTCTTGTATGACACTATTGAAAGTGTAATGTCCTTTATGGACTCCTTGAATAACGTAAAAATCGCTCTGCTTAACGCTGCTAATTCAGCTAAAGGCGCAATGGGTGGCTCGGTATCCAAAGTATACAGCGATGATTACAAGCTCACTGGTGCTCAAGCGCAAAGCGAGAAACGCTTAGACGAGCATTACAAGCAGCGTGATCGATTAGATCAAGAGCGTATAGCGTATGAACAGAAAAAACATTTGGAATACATGAAAGCAAATCCAAATGATAACGTTGTTCTACGTAACATAGGCGTTGGTAAACAACTAAAAGATGACCCAGCTTACGCTAAATTGCTCTCTAGCATAGACGCAAATACAAAAGCTATTCAGCCACTAGCTGCACAGCGTCAAATTCTAAACGCAGAATATCAAGCGCAGCGCAATCCAAATGAAATTGTAGATTCATCTAAAAAAGATGGTGCTTTGTATGAACTGAAACATGCACACGAAGAAAGTAAGAATAAGCCTAAGCCAAAGGACGCACCCAATGCACCAAAGGGCAAGAGCATTAGTGAAGCTGCATATATCAACTCACAAAGTGAAGCTAACGCAAAAGCAAAAGCTGATTTAGAGAAAAGCACGGCAGCACTTGAAGCCAAACTTGAATCGCAGATGAAGAAGATTCAAGCCATTCGTGACAAGTTTAAACACGATCAGCAAGCAAACTGGGATAAGACTGTTAACGCTGAAAAGCAGGAACTTTTAGATTCATTTGTTGATGCTGAGCAAATCATAAATGATCACTACTCTGAACGCTTAAAGACAGTCAAGCAAGGTTCAGCGGAGGAATTAAAGATCCAGCGTGAACTGAATGACAAGAAGATGGATCTTGCGCTTATCCAATCAGAAGCAGAAAAACAACTCCAAGAAGACCAACAGAAGCGTTATGTTTATGAAAGCTCAAAGCTAATGAAAGATATGCGTGAGCAGCATGAAGAAGTAATGAAGAAGTTGGGTAAGCGTGGTGTAGGTGGTATTCAAGGCGGGACTGTAGGCCAGCAAAATCAAATTCGTGAAGAAACAAGGCAGCTTGAAAAGGCATACCAAAACCAGCTTGATGTACTTGAGGCTGAATATGGCAAGCAGAATGCCTTGTACCAAGAAATGCTTGATAAGAAAACTGAGGCTCTAAAAGCACAGCAAGCTAAAGAAGCTGCGTTGATAGCTGCGCACGGTGAAGGTATCGGTCATGACTTGCGGCGCTTGTACACTTCTGCCTTTGGTAAGGGTGGAATGGAAGAAGCATTCAGCGAACGCCAATCAGTTGTTGAAGGTTATACCAATGCCGAAATCGGCATGATGAAATCGCACAGTGATGAAGTTATTGGTAATGATGCAGATGCAATTGCACAGCGTAAGCAAATGGACGCGGATGCGCAAAATGCCAGAATAATGTTTATGGCAGATGGCATGTCACAAATCACAGCTATGGGAGCTAAGAATAACAAGGCTCTGTTTATTGCACAGAAAGCTATTACGTTAGCCATGATCGCGATGAACACTATGATGGGTGCATCGCAAGCAATGAAACTTGGGCCGGAAGGTTTACCTATGGTGCCTATGTTCTACGCATTAGGTGCTGCGCAAGCTGCTCAAGTCTTAGCAACTACCTTTATTCAAGGTCAAGCACACGATGGTATTGATTATATTCCGGCAGATGGTACTTGGAACTTGCAGAAAGGTGAACGTATAGTTGATAACCGGCTGAACGTTCGTTTAGACCAAGCAGTTGAGAAGATCAACACTGGTAATTACAACACAGGTAAAGGCAATATCTCCATTACAATGCCTATGACTATCCAAGGCGATGTCGTTGATAATGGATGGTTTAGCGGTAAGCTGGACGAACATTATGATCGCATTGCTGAATGTGTTGCAAAATACAATGATGATAGAGGTGTAAATAACTAATAAGTGATTAGGCCCTTCGGGGCCTCCTTGAATAATAACAATAATAAACAGAGGTCTTTATGGAATCTATTACTATAGCTGCTATTTGGCAGTGGATTACTGCTGTTGTAATACCAGCAGCAGGTGCATTAATGTGGTCTTACAGAAATGAAATAAAAATGCTCAGTGAGTTTAAAGTGCGCTCCGAGGTTGAACGCGAGAACATGCAAGCGAAAATTGCTAATTTGGAGAAGAACCAGCTAGATTTGCGAGCTGAGATTAGAGATGAGATTCGCACAATGGGGCAGGATATCAAAGCTGATATGGCGGCTAATATGGCAGCTATTAGAGCGGATATTAAGGAAAGTAGAAAGTAACGCTGATGTGAATACGGAAACATGACTACGCTAGGCGAATTACCCCTTGCTCAACTGAGATATTTTTCCTGTACGCAAATTTATCTCGGCCAGTCAACCACAACAATAACACAAGCAGATTTTAAATGAGGGTGCTCTATTCGTAGATGCACCCTCTTCTTTTTTCTAGGCTATAGATTCAAGTTGTTTGTATAACTTTTTGTTCTTCTGGCGTGGTATGTTGCTCAAGACCGTGTAGCCCTTTTCGATATACATTAATGTAATCTTTGCCTTGGCATTATTAAGCTCTATGCCTATACGCGCCTGTCCTGCTGTCTCGCAGCGCAAGTCCTTAGCTTGTGCCAACGGCTTTAAGCGGCGTTTAGCTGTTGCGAGAGACGCTTGGAAGCGCTGTATGCACGTATCCAGGGAGCGCAAGTTGTCGTTAGCTGTTACATATGCGAGCTTTAATTTGTCGCTGTAGATGACTTGTATGTTTCTGGTCTTGACTCCGTAACGGCGTTTCTGGATTTGGCGCTCAGTTGATATAAGTGCAGGGAAACATTGCAGGGCGGAAATGGTGATTAGGCTTTTCATATACTTCCTCTTTGTGTTACGCACTTAATATCACGCACCTGTACACCTTTTAAAAAATCTTTCAGAAATATTTCTGAACTTTTTAGACCAAGTAAACAAGAACAACTCTAAGACAACTCTGCATTCTGTATCACTTTCTTTCAGATATAAAAAAGGCCCACTATTTCTAGTGAGCCAATGTGCTCTAAAGGATTTTAGCGATGTCAGTGATATGAGCACATTATATTTATGGTAAAAGCTGTTTGACTTCTTTTAATGGGTTTAAGTAAGTAAATGATGTTCTTGCCAGTTCAAACTGTCTTACTAGATCGTGGTTTAGTGCAGTACTGTCATTTAATGTTTCATTGTACCTCGCCTCAAGAATCCCCTCCCCTAGCAGATCATCTTTTCTACGTGGCTTCTTATATGGGCCTTTAATGATTACTTTGCCTCTGCGGTAACACTTGTTTCTATGGTCGTACCAAATAGGCGCGTTGAACGAATGTCTCATAATAGTCTCCTGTTCTCTATTTCTAATATTTATAAATCCTCTGCCATAAATACACGTAATAGAACAATAAATAATACACAATGGAGAGATTTATGATCAACGAATACGAAAATAAGATGATTGATAATTATGAGAACAAGTCTATTGGTATCAGAAAAAAAGACGAGGTTGCTATTGAGAATTTCTTTAGGTCCTTGGCTAGTACCAAGAAAAAAACTCAACCAGGTCGCAAGAAAAAGCTCACCCCTGAACTACAAAAACTCGTAGTTGAGCAGTACGCAACAGGTGAATACACACATCGCCAACTTGCAGAAGCAACAGGCGTATCTACAGAGACTATTCGCCGGACGCTAAACAGCAAGTAACTACACAGCAGCACAACGCATTTAAAAAGCGTACAGCAGCGCATAGCGCATTTGCTGCGTTAGCTAATGCATAGCTGTGCATTTGTTTTATGCAACGAGAGAGCGCGGGACATTGCGCTATAGCGCTAACAGCAGCGCGAATAATAATAAGGATATAAAATGGCTAGTGATAATTTAGTACAACGAATCAAAACTAACGAGGGCAGCATTGCTTATCAAAGAAAGAACGGTATGTACAAGAATGGTAAATTCTATTTGTACAAGGACAGCTTGGGTTACTGGACAATTGGGTATGGTCACTTGTGTACTGATAATGAGGTTAAAAAGTTCAAGGATGGCATTTCCGAAACACAAGCAGGCATTCTGCTACTGCAAGATGTAGTTGAAGCTGAGCAAGGCGCGCTGCGCTTGTTTGAAATGAACAGGCACTCCGTTGAGGTTCAGGATGTGCTGATCGAAATGGTGTTCCAGTTAGGTGAGCGCAAAGCAAGCGGCTTCAAGAAATTCAAAGCGGCGTTGGATGCAATGGACTATGACACCGCAGCAGATGAACTAAAAAATTCCAGTTGGTATAAGCAAACGACCAATCGAGTCAATGGGCACATTCAAGTGCTACGCGCAGCTTAATTGCTGAGAGGTGTTACGGCTTTTGGTACTAAGTATAAGGAATAAGGTTTACTTTGTAGTAAAAGCCGTAACATTTTCTATGGCATAGCTGGTTATTTGTACAGCAACGACATAAATTTTTTATTACGTGGCTTATTTCGTGCCCTTCCATAAATACAAATGTCAGTAGATATGGAGGACATTATGAGAACATTCAAGCTACCTAAAAGCGTCTCAGCTGAACTGCAAGGACAAACCATTTATGCAGTACGTGATCCAAACGCGCTGTTCCGTTACTTCGGCAAAGATAACTGTACAGAGATTCGCAAGGAGAGCGTTTATCTCGGCACGTTGCGCAAGCACAGTACCCTAGTACCCGTGCTGTACAGCGTTAAGGGAGCGCACGTTATAGACGACATCGCAGCTATGTTTATACGTGGGCTTGTTGCTTGTTTTGAGGGTAATACCCTGTTCGTGTACAACGTGGATTCAAACGCTTACGTGAATGAAGTCATCGAGGTAAACGAACGCCAATACATTGTCTTAGGCACTGGACTGGATCACGTTGAGGCCGTTGAGTTGAAGCGCAACACATACCACAAGACTGAGCTGCTTGGCTTGCTCAGGAAGCTACACAAGGCACGGCCTGAAACGGAGACCATCCAGGAATACAGAGTGCTAGGCCACTTCCTCCAGCAAAAGCACTGGCGGCAACTTCGCTAGCTGCTTGCACTGAAACTAAATTTCTCATAGAAACAGGCGCTTACGAGATTTTTAGGCTTCATTTTTAAAAAAACTGTGCAAACGCCTTATAACAGAACAACCCACCCCAAGGAGAACAAATGCAATTCCGGCAAAAGGATCTTGCCGGGTATAGAGTACAGAAACTTGCAGAGCAAAAGGGAATTTGCCCACTCTGCAATCAAGTAGTAGTAAAGCCTGTCGCTGATCACGCCCACTTGAACGAACCACACGAACACCATTTAAGAGGTGTGCTCTGCTCACAGTGCAACACTACAGCAGGTCAAGTATGGAAAGTGCTTGTTAGATCAGGAACAGTAAACAAGCTAGGTATAAATGGAGCAGTGCAATATCTAGTGAACTTAGGCAAGTATTACTCGGCTGATTACAGCTCAGAACCCTATCACCCAAATAGACCAAAAGATGAAGAAAAGCGTCTAAACAGATGCACTAAGACTGAAATACTAAATGAACACCCTGAACTGAATAGCAGCTTATACGATGGCTGCACCAAATCTGATCTAATAAAGATCATCATTCAACGTTTATAGGAAAACTATGAAACTGCGCGAACTAGCTGTTGAGCTTTTTGGTTTTGATTACCACAACGAACGTAAATTCAAACAAGCAATGATTGCATCAAGCCTAGCCTATGCACCAAAGCAAGCTCAAGAAACAGTAATGGAATGTGATATTGATATGTTTGCTGTATCAGGATGTGCAGCTCTAATCAGTGAACGGATAATGCAAATGCACCAGTACCGCTATTCAAACTCACACAGCGTCGTTGAATACCGCATTGGTTATAGCGTTGAAACAGCAAATGACATAGCTGCTGTTATGATGTTGAGCCAATGGTTATTGCTTACATCATTACCTATGCATTTTGATCAGGAAGTACATCATAGCTTAGTAGCTGCTCATACATTCAAGACAACAGCAGGACAGATTACACGTAAGCAAGCCGCTGAACTGTTAAAAGAAAATGTTCGCATGGCGTTGGATACCATTTACAACCAGCACGAAGTTATAGAAATGGAAGCTCTAATGGGCATTAAAGTTCTGGAGCGGTATAAAAACTTGCGCTAGAACAAACTTTTGTTAGATATTTTTAAAAACAAGCCAAAAAGCCACGTAATTACACACGTTTTCTCGCACAGATTTATAAATACATATGTCAGAAGATAAACAAGGAGACTGTTATGAAACTAAATGATGTTGCTGCTTACGTGGTGTATGGCGTTCTAGTAATGGGTGCTGGTATGGGTCTAGCTGCTGCTACCGAAGTGTACCAGAGTAGCCAACAAGGCAGAGCGTTCTGCTTAGGTGAAGTCCAACCGCGCCCAACAACTGCAAAACAAGATATTCAAGAAATCACTGATTACGTTCTAATGAAAAAGTAAGAAGTGGTTTAAACGTTCCGAAAATAAATTGTTATAATATAGTAAGCAAGGAAACTTGCCCCTCCGTGAATCTATCATTTTTACTCATATTACCGTTAAAGAGGCCCTTCGGGGTCTTTTTAATGAGCATTTGAGTGCATAAAGCTATGCAAAACATAAATACAATAACCAAGGAGGTTATATGGATTACAGCGTTCTAGAGAAAAAGAAGAAGCCAGGTGTTAAGCCTACAGTCACAAAAGAAATGGCTCAGAAGATGCAGGAGTTGAGTTATCAAGGATACAACTCAACAAGCATAGGTAAGCTGTTCAACGTTGATCAAAGCACGGTATCGCGCAGCATCAAGAAACTGCGTGAAGGTAAATTCAACCAATAAAAAAGGGCAAATGCGCGAACATTTACCCTTTTAAATACAAAACAGATTTCAAGCACCACATAACAAAGGAATGACACATGGATAAACATATTTATAAATTTGGCGTAGAGCTACACGAAATGAACGCTAACCTAGCATTACAAGAAGCAACTTGGGATGAGCTTGTTGACTTGCTGAGT
This sequence comes from uncultured Pseudomonas sp., assembly GCA_964543555.1. Lineage (GTDB taxonomy): Bacteria > Pseudomonadota > Gammaproteobacteria > Pseudomonadales > Pseudomonadaceae > Aquipseudomonas. The sequence goes on along the minus strand of CAZIZA010000003.1, from coordinate 18,956 downwards.
ACTGATATTCGATTCGTACAAAACAAGAGTGAAGTATCAGGGATTGTTGGTTGTGATCTAATCGAAGGCTACAGAAAGAACGACAACGTAATAGCACGTGAGCTGTTTTACCTAGACGTCGATGGTGGTGCCACTATTCAAGCCGTTGAAGCTGAAATGGCCGAGTACGAATATTTCATTTACGCCACTTACAGCCACACAGAAGCTAAGCACAAGTTCCGCCTTATTCTGCCTATGGCAACGCCTGTACTGTTCGAAGACTGGCAAGCACGTAAGGCATCATATGAGACAGCGTTTCCGTATGCTGACCCAGCTAGTTTCGTTTGCAGCCAGTTTATGAAAGCGCCTGTTATCAGCCCAGTAAACCAGCAGTATTTCTTCGCTCGCCGCAACGCTGGCAAGCTGTTCGATGGTTACTCGTACAGTGCAAAGGAGACCCCTAAGTTTGCTTTTGCTCCTGCTGCACAGATAGACCCTTGTACAGTGAATGACGTTGTACAGGTAGCTCTGCAAAACTGCTCTGCACTCAACAGCCATAACATTCGCTGGAAGGCTTGCCAAGCGATGAAGACCTTGGGCTTTGACGAGAACGTAGCTGTATCAGTCCTGCGCATGTCCGGCAGTAACAAAGATGACTCGTACTGGCGTAAAGAGTTCCAGAAGGCAAAAGGCCAAGGCGGCGTACAAGCGTTCTACAAGGTAATCGGCTATCACACCAAAGCCCAGGTATCAGCTTTTGCTCTCGCAGCGGCTGAACGTATGCGAGCGCAGGGCCAAACTGTGCAAGCTCCAAAGAGCATGTTCAGTCAGGAGTTCTACCTTAGCGAACAGCAGTACTTAGGTGATGTGCTTGATCGTTGTGATTTTGGCTATGTGAACCTGTTGATAGCAGACTGTGGTGTAGGCAAGAACTACACTACCTCGCGCTTGCCCAAGGCTTGGGTAGTGTCTCCGCTCCGCATTATCGTCCAGCAAAACGCTACTTCCGCGAACCAGCAGAGTGATGAAGTAACTGCGCTGATCGAAACTATCGAAGAGAACGTTGCGCAGGTTGAGCAAGAACGTGCCCTGTGTACCTGGAACAAACTACAAAGCATTTACCGCCAGTATAACGAAGGCGTTGATTTGAGCAGCTTAAAGGACGTCACGCTGTACGTTGATGAAAGCCACGGTTTGTATCTGGACATTTATAAGCAAGACGTTATCAACGTTGTTTATGACATCGTTGATGCAAAGATCTTCCAGCGTGTGATCTTTATGTCCGGTACATCCTCCGCAGAGGATTACCACATTACCTTTGACAAAGTAATCCGCGTTCGCAAAGAGTCAGCACCAAAGCTGACAACTAAAATCGTTACTAATGATGTGTTCAGCAACGTTGCTTACTCTGTAATGAACTCAACAGCAGATGGCATCGTTGTACTATGGAATAACAAGAACCAAATCGACAAGCTGCAAGCACTTGTGCAAGGTGCAAAGAACTTACTTACCGTAACAGCCGATTCCGATGTCAAAAACAGTACAAACGTGCTGCGTTTGAAGAGTGAAGAAGTATTAGATAAGAGCTTTGATGGTGTTATCGGCACATACAGCATCGTTGAAGGTATGAATATCAAGAACGAAGTGGATACAGTAGATGTGTTTGTTGTTGGTGAAGAAACCGTAGAGCGTATCGAGCAAGTATCAAACCGTTACCGTAAAGCTAAAACAGTACGTGTGTTTCATATCGTACCTAAAGTAACTCCCGATCTTGATTATTCCATTCTTGTTCGAAAAGACATCGTAACAGAAGCAAACAGCATCGCTGCCCTGTTGAATATCCTGTTGGACAAGAATACATCAACACCAGCTACTCGGTATTCGTTGGCGAACAGCCAGCTGCATATGCTAAAGGATATAAAGGATGAATCTAGTAAGCATAGCTTACTTCGCATTCACAACAACGCAAACAACGTATACGAGTTCACTACTAATACCGTTGGTATAGACTGGATGGTATCAAACAGTAAAAAGCGTTATGACAACTATAACTTTAGCTCTTATAAAGAGCGCTTGTCCAACTTAAACCACCACGTACAACAAATGTACGTAGATATGGTGCCGTTGAGTAAAGAGGATAAAGCAGCCATCGATGCAGCAGCAGAACAAGACAAAGCACAGCGGCAAGCTGACGCACTACAAAACGTAATCGACATTGTATTAGCTGATACCGTAGAAGACGCCTATAAAGAAATGCTTGAACAACGCAACGAAACATTAGAGCGTGATTTGTTGGTGCAAGTGCTAAAGGTACACTCTTACATATCCAGAGATGATATCGTTGATATGCTAACAAACAACAAGCTAAAGGATGTACTTATTGATATAGAGCGCGTAAAACGTGAGAACAAAATCGTGCATTACATCAACAACAATATCAATGTAGGTGATGTGCTCACAGCTGATGCCAAGATCCAACATGCCGAAGATATTATGAACATTTGGCGTAACAGCAAGGCCATCCAAGCAGCTGATATCGATTTGAGTAAAGTTGCGAAATACGAAAATGGGGTGATGACTAAGAATTCTGCCCACGCGATCCTCAACCGTTATATTCAACTAACAACAAGCAAACCCAAACGTTGTAATGGTGTGCTAGTTCGCGAGTCGCTAGTGTCTGCTGTTACTAAGTCTGGGTATGTAATTTCAAAGCAAACAAACAAAACAGACCGCCAGCTACAACAAGCCGTTGTGAGCAAAACACCTGGGCTTGACATGCTAGCTGCTCGCCGCGCTGCTATTTGATGTGGAGTGGTTACGACTTTTGGTACTAAGTATAAGGAATTACATTTTACTAAGTACCAAAGTCGTAACCACCCAAGCAAAATTGCTTATTATTTGCACAAAAAAGGAACATTGTAATGAACAAAGAATGCCAACTATATCGCTCGTATTTGGGGAAAATCCACAAAACCACAAACAACCCAGTACAAGATGTATTCACACCACAACGAGCAAAAAACCTAACAATGAAAAAGCCAGCAACATTACTTGCTGTTGAAGAAGATGATGTGGTGCTTACAGCAGTTACATCATCTATAACAAAACTGGATAGCGGCTATGTATACAAACACATACAAAAAACCAATTGCTTACTTCTACCTGATAATATTGTTCAGTATGCGATGGATCAGCATATGCAACGTATGACTGTGATGGCTGTAAAGCGATGCAACTTATTGGGTTTTCCGTGGGTACTAATCGAGTAGCGGCATTTGTTTACTATGTTGAGTTACACGATGAAGATTTCTATGACGCCTACGGGTATAGCCTCGCTATCATCGACGTTGACGGCACATATACCCAAGTACCATATGAAATATCAACAATGGAACCTTTCACGCCAGAATGGGAATTTAGTATAAGCATGTTGTAATACTGCCACGCTTTTACCCACATAAATACATACAGTTAAACAGCATAGGAGCGCGTTACAGCGCGTTCCGTGTTGCACTAATACAAGCACTAGCAACCCTGCAAGGAATGCAGGAGACCGCGTTATACGCCAAGGAGGGCATATGAACATTAGCGAAACCAAACTGCAAGCAGCAGCCAACCACATTAACCAAATAAGCGCTATCGCACAGCAGCTAACAGAAGATGACATTAGATCAATGCCATCTATTAAGCTAAACCCGAACAGCCTAGAGCGTATGCGCTCACTAGGGTCAACATCAGCTAATAGCAGTGCTGTAAATTTACGTGACAAGCTGCAAGTGCTTAAAACACAGCACGGCTTTACCTCGGATGAAATTGTATACATCGCCAAGCTAGCTATAGAGCAAGCAATTCAGCAAATGGATGAAACAACGCAGTTCACATTAATGTTACTGGATCCGTGGTACGACACAACAAAGTAAGGAGGATGTATGGTCTTAGTTGAAGAAGTAAAACTACCAAAAGCAGACAAAGGATATATCTATTTTGCTGATATTACGTTGAATGGTGAGACATTCACGAAAGTAGGATATAGCCAAAATCCAAATAGACGTTTCACTTACGACTTGTCAGAGTTTGAATTAGACGAAGTGCAGATTCGCTTCCGCAACATTATCCCAATGATGGACTGGATGTATGAGCACGCAGAAGGTACGCCTAGAGCATCTTACTGGGAAGAGTTTTTACATACTGTAATGCGCAAATCGGGATGTTGGCACGAACCAGAGCACACGTTTAGCGGATCAACAGAGTGTTATTTGCTTAGCCCCCGCGAATACAAAGCAGCTATCGATTACTTGGAAGAACAACTTCAGATGATGGCTCCACCTAAAGGCTGGTGTATTTCTTACTCTATGGACTAATAAATACATAAGTTCAATTAAAGGAGAACACTATGTACGACACCCTTCCAGAAAAGGAAGGGCGTATCTTCATTTCGGGCTATGCACCTGACAACGTTATGCCAAAACAAGTCAACGTATCCCAAACAGGCAGAGTCTCAACTAGATGGACAGGTGTTCAACGTTGGGACTTCAAGCTAACCATCGAAGCATTTGGACATGAAGCTATCCGCGAGCTTGAAGCTTTCTTTATGTCACATACAGATACGCCTTTCTATATTACCCTCCCCCTTTTCCAATCATCTGCGTTAAGCAACTCTATTGTTTCAACTAAAGCACTTGCTAGAACTAATAAAATCCAAGTATCAGGCCACCGAGGCGCTATACAAGTTGGTGATGCCCTTACCTTCCTAAACCACGCTAAGCTTTATCGCGCATTGAATACAGTGCGTGGATCCGGCGTTCTTGAAATATTCCCTCCATTACGTGCCGATGTTAACGCAGGCGAAGCTGTCATTCTTCAAGATGTGAATATTCTTGTGCGCTGCACTTCGGATTACAAAGCAACAATCGATGACGTTGATTGGGTAGCTACCTTTGAAATTGAAGTAAAGGAGGCTTTCTAATGGGCATATTCGGATCAAAGAAAAAACCAAAAGACTCCAACTATATCAACTTCAACAGTGCATTAAATGCCCCGTATGTCAAAACACAAGTGCAAGCTGCAATTGAACGTGATCTAGGCATTCGCCGTGAAGTGCAATATCCAGATATTTTTAGATATTGCGGCACCCCGCGCCACTTACTAGAGATAGAGTTCCCCAATCTCACACTTAGATTATGCAACGACCCGCAAGGCGACATTTACGCTGATTCGAAGCGCTTTATATCAGACGGTTCTTTGCTAGCATTTGACGACTCCGAAGAAACATCTGAGCTTATACAGCGCGGAATGACTGTTAAGTTAAGTGACTCAAGCGATACGCTTATTCAGCTATTCAACGAGTCCAAATACTTAAAGGTCCCAATCAGAGGTTATCACGCATACATGGACGTTACTGGGCAAAAACCAAATCCAGAAGTTCCATTTTTTGTTGTGGAATTTGAACGTGGCTTTATCGATCAACCGGAATTTACGTGGAACGCGATAAAAGGAAAGGCGGAGTTCAAGATAACCACAACAGCGTTGCTTGAAAAGTTAAACAACTCAACTGGTAATAGAACAGCTCACGCGCTGCATCAATTATACAAGCCAGGTGATAACTTCTTTAAGTTCAGCAACTCAACACAGGACAGTAAAAAGCAAATATGGAAGATGCTATGAGTGCAAATATTACAGAACAAACATCACAGCTAACAAGATATCTAGCTGCATTATCCCAACTAAAGGCAATGCAGTTTGATCAATACCGAGCAACCGCATTTGTAATGGATGCTGTATACGGCACTAATGACCTAGAAAAGCTAACATACAAAACACTGCGAGGAGCAAAAACAAACCTAAAGAAAGCCTTTGGTGTTAGCTCCTTGTACGAATACATAGAGAGCAAGCGTCTATCGCGCATAGAGCCAGAGTTAGCAGCTTTAGGTGACATTGTACTCGTCTTGGACGAGCACGATGACATCGCGTTCTGTGCAGGCAAGCAGTGGTTGTATTTTGATGATGCTGACTTACTAAGACATGATCGCTTTTCAGTGCGTGATTACGAAGTGGAGATGTTAGCTTACAGGCTAACTGAATAATATAAGACTCCAATAATAACAATAATAAGGAGATACAATGACTGGTTTTGAGATATTTTTTGCCGTCATGATGTGTGCCTCAGTGGCAATGTCAGTTGTTGCTATGGCGCAAGCTGGTAAAGGCATGGACATGGATGACGTTGGTGCTGATATTCCAGACGCTGGCGCTAATAAGAGTTTGGACTTTGTGTATGGTCGCTCAAGAGTACAATGCAATAAGGTATTTGAGAAAGTAGGCAAGTCTAAAGGTACTGCTTGGTGGCAATCTAATAAAAATAACTTAATGGGTAGTAACTATGTTCAACCCGTTGAAAATGATGTAAAGGAAGGCGACTGGTTAACAGTAGTGCTTTCCGCTGGTCAAGGCCCATTTAATGCCCTTAAACAAATCTACATCAACGGCAATCCTGCACTAGTTGATGCATGGCAGAATAATGCAAACGGGTTCAAGGATGTTACTTGCGGCACAATCGGCAAGGACATGATTGATCAACGTTTCCGCGACCACCTGCAAATTCAATTCAACATGGGTCAAAAGCCATTCTTCTATCAAATGGTTAATGACTTGCACCCCGAATGGGACGCTACTTGTGTAGGCGATGGTATTGCCTCTATAGCACTGCGTATTTTACGCGATCCATATAAAGGCGAAATCCAAACCACTCCATCTGTTGAGGTGGAAGTAGAAGGCCGCCTAATCCGTGATATTCGCTTTGAAAGTGCATCGCTGACCTATCGTAGCACCGCAGGTACTCCTGGGACTAACCCTGCTTTGTGCGTGTATGACTACTTTACATCGCCATTTGGCGCAAACGTAGCCCCAGCCGATGTAGATGAATACAGTGTTATTCAAGAAGCCAACCGATTTGATAAAGCTACACATTATATAAACGGTGTAGTGGATCAAAAACAAACAGTAAAAGCTAACATTGATGCAATGCAGAGTGACTTTTTCCTTACATGGATTAAGCCAGCCAACAAATGGAAACTCATTTCATGGGCACCTGATGTTATCCAAGAGTCGTTTACCGAGGATGATATTTTAGATGAAGATATCAACTATAAATGGGCATCATCTAAAGCTGCATTTAACCAACTGCGAGTTGAATACGCAGACGCTAAAAAGAACTATCAACGTGATGTGTTAGTTTATCCGACTTTGACTAATGATGAACTAATTGCGCGCGATGGCAACATATCACCCAAGAACGTAAAAGTTACGTTTTGTACTTCAAAAGAACAAATCGATGACTTTGCTTCTATCTATTACGAAACCATGCGTAAAGTCGGTATCCTTACTTTTAAAGGTAATGAGAAAGCCTATAACTGCGAAGTTGGTGATATTGTCGAAGTCAGCCACTCAAAATATCAATTCAATAAGAAGCTGTTCCGTGTGATGAAAATCAAGCGTAGCACTACAACTGATAACACAGGTGTGGCACAAATTACACTGTCCGAGCACAACGTTGAAGCATTTGATAAGAAGCATGTATCAAACCAAGGTACTGATGTTGTTGAGCAGCCTAGAGTGATCCCAGCACCGCATAACTTAAAGTTTGAAGTTGCTAAAGTATCAGATACATTTACAGGTTTGCTGACGTGGGATCGTGTGAGTTGCTTTGACTTCTTGGAATACGTTGTTGAATATAAACTCTCAAGCCAGCCAGAAACAGAATGGCAGCATTACAACCGCACACAGAATAACGAGCTTTACATTACCAATTTGCACGGTGCAATGTATGACTTCCGAGTATTCACTCGCACTAAGTTCATGCAACATTCTGCTTTTGAGTTTCTTTATAAAGTTGATGTAAATGACGACACTATTCTGCCTCAAGTAACTGGCTTAAAGTTAGTCACTACCAACAAAGACAAAACAATCACCGATTCCAAAGACTTCACACTTGTGTGGGATTCAATGGATGATGTTGAGGTAAAAGCTGACTTGCAAATGATGCCAAACGCAACTGGCCATCAAACTGTAAAATCTGTCAAACGCGGTTATGAGGTTGAGATATCACACGGCGCAAATGGAGAATATAAACAGACTGTTGTAACGCTTGAACCAAAATTCACTTATACCTTTGAGCAAAACGCGATGAACGGCTTAAATCGCTACGTGCAATTCAAAGTTCGTATCCTGTCTAAAGGCGGTGCAAAATCACATAGCCCTGCTGTCCTAAAGGCAAAGAATGAACAGTGTAAAGCACCAACTGGCTTAGACGTAAAAGGTCACGTATATGGATTAACAGCCGAATGGATACCGTGCCAAGAGTTTGATTACAAAGGTACTAGAATCTACGTAAACGCTAATAAAGGTTTCGTACCAACGGATGCTGATTTAATTTGCGATGAACCGTGTAGCTACTTCCAAAAATCAGATATCAAACGTCAAGTATGGTATGTGCATGTTGCACATTACGATGTATTTGGTGTTGATGAACTGCAATTTAGCCCAGAGATCCGCATTTCACCAAGCAATATCGTTGATGAAATGACTTCAATGAAAGAGGATATAGGTAAAGAGCACGCTGACGCTATTAAAGGCGTAACAGTAGAAACTGATACTAAAATCCAAAACACCAAGAAAGAACTTAATTCTACTTTAAGCGCATCAGCTAAAGCGCAGCAAGAAAAGCTAGACGCAGAGATTAAAGAGCGTGGCGTTGTTGTTCAGGAAGTAAAAACAACTATAAGCGATCTAAAAACTAAAGTTGCTAATGATGTCAAAGAACTTAAAACACAGTTAGATGACAACACAGCTGATATCAAGGAAACCAACAGTACACTTACAGCTAAGGATAAAGCGTACACTGAACGTTTTGTTAAAATCGAATCATCGACTAAAGATAACACTGCAAAAATCGAAGAAGTAAAGAGTACCTTTACTGATAAAACTAATGCGATCGTTGAAGATGCAACAAAGCTTGAAGCATCATTGAATGGTGTAAAAGGCACAGTTACTCAGCAGTCCAAAGTGATTACTGAAATGACCGGTGACATTACGAATATCCAGTCTCAATATTCCATCTCTTTGCAAGCTGGTAATCAATTTGCTGGCATCAGCCTAATTGGTAAGAGTGGGACAGTGACAACAACTTCACTTGCGTTTGCGGCTAACCAAATGTTGTTTTGGGATCCTGAAGCAAAGAATAACAAGCCATTCATGGAATACCGTGAAGGTAAACTAAGGATGGTTAATGCCTATATCGATGATATCGGAGCTGGGCAGATTATGGCAGGTGCTATTGGTGCCGATCATATAAGAGGTGAAAGCATTGAAGCTAAGCACATCAAAGCAGGCTCTATTACTACTGATAGACTAAAAGCTGAAAATGCATGGATCACCAACGCAATGATTGGTGATGTTATCCAGTCGCATAACTTCATTTCTGGTGGTGCTAATATGCCGCCAAAGAGTGGGTGGAGTATCCAGAAAGGCGGCAACATATACGCAGCTAACCTTTATGCATCTGGTATTTTGCAAGGTGCAGTCTTGAAGGGTTGCTTGATTGAAACTGGTAACATGATCATTCAAGGCGGTATAAACAAAGTCTTAACTGTTACTGATGCAGATGGCTGGGGCGGCAAGCGCTACTGGTGTCGTGAAGCCGCAGGCTTAAATGGCAGCTTACCAGCACCGACTAACGGGTCTATTGCACAGACAGATTTCTGCGCTGTTGTTCCGTATAACTACGATGCAGCAGGTGTTGAAAACGTAAATGGTGAAACGGTAGTACGTAATTATGAAAGAGCTAAACGTGCAAATGTTCAACCCGATGTTAATTTGAAAGTTCAAGTAATAAATGCGTCTAACACAAATGCGTATAACTTCAACATTCAACTAGTTGATGCGAGTGGTAATCAAATAGCAGCTGTACCGTTTACACTTAACTTTGATTGGACGTATATACAGACACGAGGCACCATCTCAAGTACAGGCAGACCGCAAGAGATACGCTTTAGCGCGGGTGGATATAACGGTGTAGCTAGCTTAACGTGGGCTAATCCAAGTTGGGAGCAATGCAGTGGATCCAACGCAGGTGATCACCAAGAAACTTGTAATACCTACAGTGCAGTAATGCTTACTTCAATTTCAGTACAGCTAACTAAAGCCGGTGCACCGCAATTACCATACAGCGGTAACTACTCTGGTTGTTACTTACGTTGTACATGCACTACCGATAAAGTAGGAGCTACATGGTCATTCCCTGATAATCCCAGAGATAAGCCGCCTAAGCATGTTATTACACAGCTCTCAATGAGTGACAGCAACATTAGATACTAAACAAGGAGAGTTTATGTTTTGCGTATCTGAGTTTTCAAAGGAGGCACCATTCAATATCAGCGAATATGATTACGTATTCGCCGACATTACTGGCAAAAGAACAATCAACATCGTTGGTGATGTTGATATCGCAAGCATCCTATATAAAAGAATACAAAAATCAAACACACTAGATTTGTACAGTATTAGTATTAACGCCAATAACCATACGCGAATGGCATTTGTTATCGACAATGATACAAGTAAAGTGCAAGCTGATTATGTGTTTTGTTTTACTTCACAAGAAGCTAAAGGGTCAATCCCGCCAATTGAAAAGCTTCAAGAAACAAATTGGCTAATGCTTAAACACTTAGTTGATAGCCTAGCAGCCGCAGGGCTACTTAATGCAGAAGGTACGGCGTTAAAAGAACAGCGTGATAATTGGCGGCAGCAAATTGATACCTATGGTATTAACGCCGAGTTAAGCCACGAAGTAACTATGGTAGAAAGTGAAGGCGTAACTATTAAGCCTATACTCGATGAAAATATGCTTAATCGCTATATCTAAAAATTAAGGGAGTTCGCCTCCCTTAAATACATAATAGAAAATAACAATAAGATCCTATAACAAAAAAGGACATAATATGATCGATGCAAAAAAAACCACTCGCGGGTATGATTTTTATATGGATACTGGCGACGATCTCCGTGGTCGCTTCTGGTATGAAGAAAAGTTAACTGATTCCGAAACAGGTGAGGTAATATCAATTACCCCCGTTGATCTCACTAATATCGCAATTACTGGTACAGCTAGAACAGCATTTAACACAGATGCTGATTCATTCAACTTACCACTCACTAAAGCTGACCAAGTTAAAGAACGTGGCGCTTTCTATATCGTCCTCTCGCACAACCTCACCGCTCAATTCAGAGCAGATAATCGCCCTCGTAAATTCCAATTCGACTTGCAATCCGTAGACGCCAATAAATGGACGCAAACATTTTGCAAAGGAACTATCAATTTCGACCAAGATAATACTCTCTAATAGTTTTGCACTTCCAAAAATAATAATAAAAAAGGAAATATAATGATTATAAGAACTATCTCGCTACGGCTAGAACTCCTTAACGGCGACGGCTATGTGATTGATCAACAGGAATTTGAGACTTCTGGTATTGCTCCACAGAGTACTGCTAAACGGCTGCAAGACTTAGAGGACGTCGGCAAATACACCGACAATAAGGGTAAATTCCTGGGCGTCAATGCAGCAGGTACAGCGCCTGAGTTTGTTGATATCAGGGGTGAGATCAAAGCCGCAGAACAACGTCTCCAAGCAAAAGATAATGCCCTTGATGCTGCTATCAAGGCCAACGCAAAAGCCTCAACAGACGCAGATACAGCGTTTAATAAGGCGTTACAGGATGAGATTAAGCAAAACGATATTGATAACGCAGATATACGCGCTAAAGCCCAAGCTGAAACAGATGCACGTATTCAACTAGGCGAACAAGTAAACGACAAAATCGATGCACTGCAAAAGCAAAAAGACAGTGAAGTAACAGCGCTTAAAAGCGCAGACGCCGCAGAAGCAAAAACCAGAGCAGATGCAATTACTAATCTAACCAAAACAGTAACAGCAAACAAAGCACAATCTGATAAGGATATGAAAACTGTTCAAGATCAGTTTGTGGTGCTGAATCAGTCCATCACTGATACTGGCTCCAATATGCTAGACGCGCAAACAGCGCTAGAAAATAAGCTAACTGCCGTTGACACTAAAGTTATCCAAACCAATGATGCACAAGACAAGCGCTTGGTTAATATCGAAACAAACTTTGCCACTAAAGCGTATGTGCTAGAGCAGATTAAGAATATCAGCATCACTGATGTTAAGGTAATTGCGTCCCGTAAAGTTCTGCCTTCTGCTGCTACTGCTTACGGTGATTTCTACTTTCTAACAGAAACGCAAGAGTGGGTTACTTCGGATGGTAAAACTTGGTATGACGTTACTTCTGTTGTTCCAAACAATATCCAAAAACAATTCGATGACTTGGATGCACGTATTACCAACGAAGTTAATAAGCTGCTCCCCACTATTAAGACTGGTTTGGAATGGTTGAAACTGTACGGCTATAAGGGTTCTGAAACTCAGCTAGCCGCTAGCTTGAATGAAATCATCAACTTCAACAACAGTATTCAAATTACAAATAAAGGTGGTGAACTGTTTGGTTACTTGATCCACAAGCAATCTGTTTATAACGACCCCAATCAACTAGTAAACAAAAAGTACGTCGATGATAAAGCGCAAGCTGAACGTAATTTCTCTACTGCTGTAGATGCTAAAAACTTAGCCAAAGCAGGCGATACCATGTCTGGTGCTTTGACTGCTGCACCAATCAAAAATGCAATCTTAGTGAATAACCAAGGTTCTATTTCTTTCCAAGATGCAACAGGCACTCGCTTCCACTTAAATTCCGAAGACAACACTTTCAAGCTCAAGCATGGTAACAACGGTGAAAATGATATTCTGTCAATTGATCCTAATGGTACTTGCTCTGCTCGCGACTACTTGCAAAACACCCCGCAAACAAACTTGCCGAATGCTAGTACTCGTAAAGATTACGTAGATGCAAAAGTTAAAGAAGTTGATGATAAGAACTTTGCTTATTACAAAACTGCATTGAGCGCGACGCAGAACTTGAATACCTTAGGTTCAATGTCAGCAGCAGGTGTTTATTATAATCCTGCAAACGCAACTGCTACAGAAGCAAATAATTATCCATTCCGTGAAGCTGGCTCTCTGTTTGTTACTCCTTCCGCTTATGGTTGCTCACAAGAATACACTACATTCAATACTGGTCGTAAGTATGCGCGTGGCTTGAACGCTGCTTGGAATGGTAAAGACGGTCCGTGGAACGCATGGAAAGAGGTCTTAACTGAAAACACTCCGCTAGATACGTCTTATTTGAATGATGAAAAATTACTGTTTAAGTACAGAGGTGCATTGGGTGATCTTAACACTGCTACATTGCCCGGCCATTACCACGTAAACAACACTGCATCAAACCTGCCAGAAGCTACGTTTGGGCATCTGCAAGTAACCTCTAGCGGATCCGCCCCAGCAGTGGGTATCTGGTTGCAACAGACCTTCTATGCACACAACAGCAAGATCTGGACACGTAGAAGCGTAAATGGCACCTGGAACGCATGGCAACGTGTATTCAGTACTGCTGATATGCCTACTGCTGATGACGTTGGCGCACTTGCTGTTACTGGTGGTGAAGTTGCGGGTAACTTGAACATCAAAGGTAAGCTGACTATCAACGGCGTTACAGCTGGTGAAAAAGGTGACAAGGGCGACACTGGCGCTAAGGGTGCAACAGGCGCAACCGGTGCAATCGGCCCTAAAGGTGATACTGGTGCAACTGGCCCGATGGGACCGAAGGGTGATCAAGGCATCCAAGGGCCAAAAGGTGATAAAGGAGACAAGGGGGATACTGGTGCAACAGGCGCTAAGGGTGAAGATGGTGCTAAGAATGCACTGCCGCTCACTGGTGGTACTGTAACAGGCATTATCAACGCTCCAGCTGGTATTAACTTGTCCGGTAACGGCAGCTTGATATCGCCGGATGGGAAAAGCTCTATTGTCCTGAATAAAGCAGCGTCTATTCGTTATTGCCAAGATACAGGCAGCACCTCTTGGTTCCATACCTATGCAGCCGATGGCTGTTTCAATATCGCAACAGGTAATGATACTAGTCAGACTGTGCTGTTCAAAACAGATGCCAATGATAAGTCTTGGTTTACTGGTAATATTCAGAGCACTGCCAAAACAGGGGCGCACTCTGTATTTGAATGGCATTGCCCAGGCAAACACGCTAGGTTGCAATACTTGGATGTTGGTACTGGACAGTTACATACCTGTGTATCTAATGGAGCATTCTCTGAAACTCAACGCATCGTTTCCTTAGGCTCTAACTTCCAGTTGATGAATGGTGCTGCTTGGGCTTCAAGCAATAATCACTCCTATGTAGAACAATACCAAGCATATGCTCCTTATTCAGTAGATTTTGGTGCTGTTGCAGGTGGAAGTGATTATTACCAAATAGTCAAAGGCCGTTCAGCTGCTGCGGGTGCTGGTTATACAACTGATGCCGAATTCGGAATGCTACGTTCCGGTAATACTTGGGGACAAGCTGTTATTCGTGTAGGTTCAGCAGAAGCTGGCACAAAAACTACTCAAGCAACTTATCGATTCGAAGTTGATGGGACTTTTACTGCTTCAAAAGTAGAAGCTAACTCAATGGCTATCAACGGTGGTGAAGTACAAGCAAACGGCAACATTCGTATCAATAACGCTTCTCCTACCATCATCTTGCAAGATACCGACCACCTACCGGCAATGATCCACAACAACAGCAACCTGTTCTATATCTTGCGCGGTGGCAGTGCTAACGCAGGCTCTTGGGACGGTGGCCCTAATGGTCGTCACCCAATGACACTGAACCTTGCAAACGGCGATGTCGTGTTCTCTGGCAACATCGGCTCTTACTCCGACCAACGCTTAAAGAAAGACGTTAAACCGCTGGAGAACGCTTTAGAGAGCGTAATGCAGCTACGTCCAGTCCAGTACAAGCGTATCGGTACAGACACGGATCGACTGGAGTGCGGTTTTATCGCGCAAGAACTACAGCAGGTGATTCCAGAAGTAGTACAAACGCAAGAAGATGAAATGGGTACACTAACTGTTGACTATGCAAAGCTCGTTGCTTACATGGCAGGTGCTATTCAAGACCTGCAAGCACAGCTCAACGAACTGAAAGCTCAACAAGGGAGGGCCTAATCATGGCCCTTCCATCAAGTGGACAAATCTTTATGTCCCAAATTGCAGCTGAGCTTGGTATTTCGGCAGTGGGCCTTACACTGAATGATTCTAGAGTTAGACAGTTAGCAGGCAAGCCAAGTGGCCCTGTTTGGTTTAGCGACTTTTGGGGTAAGTCTAATGGGATGCAGCTTACTATCGGTCAATATAATGATTCAGGTAGATTACACTTAGGTTTTAGATCTGGCATTTGTGGTGGATTGAATCCTGCAAGCTCGGATTATGGCGTAGTTACTCAACTGTATATCCTTCGGTGGTCGCAGTACGATAACAAGATCCTTGTTGTTACTAATTCCGGCAGAGTAGACGATTTCAATATTACCTTTACTTTAGCAGGACAGACATTCACTTATCCTGTCTCAAGTAATGACGCAAGATCAGCAAAACCAATTCCAAATACAATGTCAGATCTATTCTTAGCGAATGTCGGCAAAGTATGCCAAGTTAAGTTCAGTTAACTGCTCCAATTAGTACCCCATCTTAATAAAATTGTTGATTGCAAGGGTATTCAGTTGCCTAATAATGAGTAATAATAGGCGAATTTCTGGGAGAGATTGGAGCTAAGATGTTTAACTTATTGATGCTGTCTGTAGATTGGAATGAAGTCGGAACCATCGGTATCTCAAAGCAACGAGTCTTTGAGTACACCGATGACTACATTGCCGAACAGTTCATTGATCAAGGCGGGCAGCCCTACTTAGACAAGCTCAAGGCCCTTCCGTGTCTGTTCTGCAACGAAGGCTATCAGGATGAGTTGGCATACGTTGGGCGCATTACGGACGCCAGATTCTCAGGTAAAGAGATAACATTACAGATCAGTTTCGATCAGGACATACCTCCGATAAGAAACAGCCTTCTGTATGAAAATCGTACTGAACTTAACATGATCGGGACGCTTGCGTTTTCCAGAAATCACTGGTCAGTTAAAGACGTCGATCTCTACCGATTCTTGCTTCGTAATCTTAGACCTACTCGGTCCCTCCCAACTGTTTTTGAGATACCACAACATGAAAGCATCAATGAGTCACTTGCCTCTGCAATGATGCCGTTTGATGCTAGTTTTACCGCTGTATATGCTAGCATTAAACAAGCAGCCAATAATGTAGGATTTGACTGTAAGCGAGCAGATGATATATGGGAACATGCATCCATTATTCAGGATGTAGTATCATTAATTGATCAATCAAAGGTTGTTATCTGTGATTGCTCCGGTCGAAACCCTAACGTGTTTTACGAAGCAGGCATTGCACATACGTTAGGCCGTGAAGTGATATTGATCACTCAAAGCGAATATGACATTCCGTTTGATCTTCGTCATCTTCGTTATATCAAGTACTTGAATAACTCCGAAGGGCTAGCGGCATTGACCCGTTCACTACAAAGCCGAATGCGGACAATCATTGATCGCGAATAAGAGAAACAAAAAAGGGGCCATAGGCCCCTTTTTATTGACTCGCCGTTTATGTTTTATTCTACACGGAATTTCTCAACGAACTGCTTGCGCTCTTTGGTGGTGAAACCCGCATCTTCCATGATTGCTTTCAGTTCATCGTTGACTTTGCCAGCCATCTTAACTTCAATGATCTGATCCTTTACTTTGACTTTTACGGTTTCAGATACGCGCTCTTTACGTGGCTTTTTCTCTTTAGTGCCATCAGCAGGTGCTACAGTGCCAGCGATACGCGCCAGTACTTCGTCACGCAGTTCAGCAGGGATGTTAGCAAGTGCGGCTTCAACTGCTGCATCCAGTGCTTCTTTGCGCTTGGCTTCTTTTTCAAACTCTTCACGCATTTCGTCTTGTACAGCGTTGAACTTTTCAATGATATCGCTAAATGCTTCAAAGCCGAGTTCGCGAGCAAGCACACGGATGGAACGGATGTTAGTAATGGTTTTGATAACTTCGGACATGACAGGCCCCTTAAAATTGAAACTGGTTTTTGTTGTTACGCGATGATGTTATGGCTTCCATGCCATTTACGCAACCCGTTTGTTAGTCTTCTACTTCGGTTGTGTTCTTTACCCCTACCCTGTTCTTTCTTGTCCACTGCATTACACCTGTATGTATGTGTGAACTTTTTAGATACACTTGTACTTCTGCCTTCCCTGTTTGCTTACAGTCAATGATGATTTTAAGCCCCATCATGCAAAGCTGAGTGTTGAGCTTTCTACGGAGTTCAATGTTCTCTTGATTCAGAGCATCTTGGATGTCCAAGTCAACGGCTGGGACTATCCTAGTCTCCATTTTGGCGATCTTTTCTTGTAGCTTCTCAATGTCTGCACTCAAAGTCATAAAGCGTTCTTTTGCTTTGGCGTTACCCATTTGCACAATATCAAGCAAGTTGTCTTGCTGTTCAGTATTAAGTGCAAGGCGGGCTTTTAGCGTGTCCAAGGTACGCATCTTGTTGCGGTTTAACTTGCTAATATCAATCTCAGGCAACAATGGCAACACGTATGCTTCGAGGTCTTCATTTGGTACGTTTACACCATCGCAGTCCAGCCCAGCAAGCCTACCATTGCAGCGCATAGCTACCGTTTTTACTTCACCTGTTCTGTTTCGTAAAATGCGCTGGTTACTTATGTAGGTGTGCTTGCATGAGTTGCACTGACAGCAAGATCCAAAGATACTCAACAGAGCATTTACTTTAACTGCTTTACGTGCTCTGCCTTCTCTTATGTCTTTCACTTTCATAAAAGTAGCCAAGTCAACAACAGCAGGATAATAATCTTCTATTGGTTCGCCGTTTTTTGGGGTGTATGTCCCGTACACACACGATGAACTTAAGATAGTCATTATCCTTCCTGAGTGCCATTGGTAAGTGCCAGCATTTACTCCTTTCTTGGCTATCTTAGGGACAGGATATTCAACGTTTTGCTCGATTAAGTGACGTACAATTGGCCGAATTGTCATACCTGATATGTACAAGTCGTAAATCCGCTTTACTGTTTCTGCGTGTTTGTTTAAATGAAACTTACCATCGATATTATCAATCCATGCAGGGATGTTAGCACCAATGACTTTGTTGGTTTTTCGTGCGTCTTCTATCTTGCGTTGAATGGCATCCGTTGCGCGTTTACTTTTTATCGAGGATTCATTATAAGCGCGGGTCATTATGGACAATGCAACGTGCAATAAATGAGTGTCGGCGATGTTGTATACAATGCCAGTACTGATTTCGTGAATCTCAACGCCTGCTTTCACAATGTCAATGAAACGGGAAAGTGCAGTTAGTTCGTGTTCGCGCCCTAAGCGGTCCAGTGACTCAACCACCAGCGCACTGGGTACAGGTATCAAGTTGCCTTTAATGGCATCCAAGAATGCGCCTAAGTTGCCGTCTATGTGCTTGCTGTGAAATGCCGATGCAACGTCAGCTTGTATGTCCACGATTTCGAGATTGTTGGCTTGGCAGTACGCTTTTGCATTTTCAAGCTGCCTGTCCAAGCCAACGCCTGAGGTCTGTTGCTTACTGGAAATCCTGCTGTAAATGTACGCTGGTAACATATGTGCCTCTCGCGCTGCCTCCTGCGCTGTCCTGCTTTGCGTAGCGTTGCTAATGCACTGCTATAGCTGTGCCCAATGTGCTGCTATACGCACGGACAGCGCGTTATGCGCGCCTTAAATGGGTACTAAATGGGTTGTGTATGTTTAGCGAGGATTGTACTGTACTGCGCGTAGTATTGTTTAGTGCTGCTCCCCGAGCAGGGCGTCGCGCACCTCCGAGAGGCGCAGCTCGGTCTCGCTCAGAG
>CAZIZA010000002.1:0-43997 GCA_964543555.1 uncultured Pseudomonas sp. | reverse complement strand
CTGTTTAGGATCTCGCGAGCTAGAGCCATGCAAGGCAAAAACAGGCGAGGAAGCGGAGTTTACGAGTTGTAAATGAGCATTCCGACCGGGCTGGCGCACAAGGCTGTTTTTAACGCAGCAGGGCCGACGCGCAGCAGATCATCAAGAGGCTCCTTAGAGTGCGCCGAGTCGCTGACCTTGATAACTGCCATCCTGCACGCGGCGGCACCAGTGGAGGTTGTCCAGGTACCACTGCACGGTCTTGCGCAGGCCGGTTTCGAAGGTTTCCTGCGGCACCCAGCCCAGCTCGCGCTCAATCTTGCCGGCGTCGATGGCGTAGCGCTGGTCGTGGCCGGGGCGATCCTGGACGTAGGTGATGAGGTCTTCAGAGCGCGCGATACCGGCCGGCTTCTGTGGCGCCAACTCTTCCAGCAACGCGCAGATGGCGCGCACCACATCCAGGTTCTTCTGCTCATTATGGCCGCCGATGTTGTAGGTCTCGCCGACCTTGCCCTCGCTGACCACCTTGAGCAGGGCGCGCGCGTGGTCTTCCACGTACAGCCAGTCACGTACCTGCTGACCGTTGCCATACACCGGCAGCGGTTTGCCCGCCAGCGCGTTGAGGATCATCAGTGGGATCAGCTTTTCGGGGAAATGATAAGGGCCGTAGTTGTTCGAGCAGTTGGTGAGCAGTACCGGCAGGCCATAGGTACGCTGCCAGGCACGCACCAGATGGTCGGACGCTGCCTTGCTTGCCGAATACGGTGAACTGGGCGCGTAGGGAGTGGTTTCGGTGAACAGGTCATCGACGCCATGCAGGTCGTCGTACACCTCGTCGGTGGAAATGTGATGGAAGCGAAAGGGCGCCTTGCGCTCAGCGCTCAGGCCAAGCCAATAGGCGCGGGTGCTCTCCAGCAGGCTGTAGGTGCCGACGATATTGGTCTGGATAAAGGCCGCCGGGCCATCGATGGAGCGGTCGACGTGGGATTCGGCGGCCAGGTGCATGATGGCGTCGGGCTGGAACTCAGACAGTTTGTGCGCCACCACTGCGCTGTCGGCGATATCAGCCTGGACGAAGCGATAACGCGGGCTTTCAGCGACTGGCGTGAGCGACTCCAGGTTACCGGCATAGGTCAGCTTGTCGAGGTTGAGTACCTCGTGTTCGGTGTGCTGGATCAGATGACGAATCAGCGCCGAACCGATGAAACCGGCGCCGCCGGTAACAAGAATACGCATCTGCTCATGACCTCGCGATGTAACCTTCACCCTACCCACGCTCCGAGTGCGGTAAGTGCAATGAACAAGCGACGGATGTGGGCAGTGCAAAAACAAAAAAGGCCTGCATGAAAGCAGGCCTTTGATAATAAATGGTGCCGGCACCAGGAGTCGAACCCGGGACCTACTGATTACAAGAAAGCCGTTTTCGGCTTGCCTGACAGTGACTTAGGTTCTGGCTTGTTACGTAAGGGCAGCGCTAGCGGCCGGATTCCATGCGGAGTCCGGCACGCTTGTTACGCAGGTTTTGGGGGGTTAGAGCGCGGAAGGGGAGACTACGGGGACGCTGAGGTCGTAGATGTCGAGCATGGACTCGTCGCGGTGGCCGCTGGCTTGCTGCTTGTCCGCCCTGGTGCCGGGGGTGTCGGTGATGCCTCGGCGCTTGAGGTCATGCAGGCCGAAGCGCTGCTCGGCCGTGATCACGCCCGCCGCGATGGCATTGCGCATAAATCGGCCCCAGGAGGTGTCGAGGCCTGGTTTGCTCAGCGGGCCGCCGTGCTCGGCGGTGATGATGAATCGGCTCTCGGGATATGCCGGTACCGCAATACCTCGGCCTTTCCATATCGCGGCGCGGCGAGCCTTGGCCGCCTGCCAGACGGCGCGCAGACGTGGAGTCCAGGCGACGACGTTGTCACGGCTGCCTTTGCGCCGATTGGTGAGGATGCCCTCGGCCAGCTCGTTGGCATCGGTCAGGGTGACCACCTCGATGCCGCGCAGGCGGCACAGATAAGCCAGCTCCATGACGTAGGCCAGGTGTGGCGGTACCGCATCTTTCTGTCCACGTGTCAGCTTGCTCAGCTCGCGAGCTCGATCGATCAAGCGCTGCATGACCTCGTGAGAAGGCAGGCGGCGCTGCTTGCGCTCGGCCGGCGCCTCGATCCCCATGGCGGGGTTGGTGTCCAGATAGCCACGATTGCGCCCCCACTGCATGACCAGACGCAGGTAGCGCAGCGCGTGAGCAGCCTTGGAGGGCGTGCCTTCGTCGGCGATCTGGTCGACCAGGCGCTGTATCAGCGCCGGCGTGAACTTGCGCACGGCCAGTTCGCCCAAGGGCTTGTTGAGCTTGGTGGGGATGCTCAGCAGGATGTCACGCGACCAGATGTAACTTTCCTGGGTGCGCGGTTTCAGCCGCTTGAACTTGGTACTGGTGTGGTACTGCTGGCACAGGTAAGCGAGGCTTTCCTTATCTACACCTTCGCGCGACTCCATGATTTTGTGCAGGTCGGACAGCGTGGCCGAGCTATTGGCGATGTTCTTTCGCCGCTGCTGGCCGGCTTCGTTTCGATACAGCGTGTACCAGACGCCCTGGCCACGGTGGTCAAAGAAAACGGCCGCTGGGATAGCGGCCTGATCAATGTGCGGGGGGATGTGTGGATTGTGCTTCCTGGTTCGCCTCATAGGATGTCGACGCCGTAATGCTCCTGGGTGGCCGGTCGCAGCCCGCCGGCCTGGTTAATCAAATCCACCGTTGTCCAGGGGCCGGCGCGGCCCCGGAACACACGGATGCCCTGCTCGAGCAGAGTTCTTTCCACGTCTGCGCGGCGGCCGTAGCCGGTGATGCGCTTGAGGTCCTCGAATGTCAGAACGCTGGAGGCTTCGCTCATGGCGCAGCCTCCAGTGTAGAGCCGCACAGCGCTGGCCATTGCCGAGAACTGGCAAGCGCTGATTCTCGCCAGTTCCTAGTCATGATCCCTCCCGAGCCACTCGGAGCGCCGCTTCCACTGCCGGCGCATTTCCTCGATCAGCCGCTCAGCCGCTGCGGCGCCGCGCTTGGTGGTGATCTTCTCGCGCAGCTCGTCGACCATTGCCTCGCTGGAATAGCCAAGGCGCAGCCAATGCCGCGCCTCGCATTCGTGCATGTGTTGCCGGTCGGCCTGGTCAGGCACGGTCCACCTCCATGACGTGATAACCGTCTGCCCTGGCCAGCATGGCCACGGCGTTGCGCACGGCACGCCAATCGCTCGGCGTGCTGCTGGTGTGGACGATGGGGCGGCCAGGCTTGGTCAGGCGCAGGTGGCCACCGTTGGTGCGAGTGATCTGCCAGCCGTGCGCCTGGGCGTACATGAACAGAGGCCACAGGCGCTTTCCGCCGCGCCGGCCGTAGATGACTACCTGGCGGCTCATGCTGTCACCTCAAGCGGCAAACCACGCCGCGACAGTGCTTCCATGCAGGCGGGGTTGAGCCAGAGGCATTCGGTACGCGTATCTGAGCCCCTGCCTGCGCTGATGCGGGCGGTAGTGGTGTTCACCGTCCAGCCATCCAGGCAATCGTTGTAAAGATCATTCGGATATCCGCTGAGCACGATCATGCCCTGCAGTTGGTTCAGTGACGTCAGCAGGGCGGCGTGCTGCTCGTCGTCCATCTCGTGACGGTAATAGCGACCTTTCGAGCTTCCTTTGACCCGAGTGCTATGCATGTACGGCGGATCAACGTAGTGCAATGTCTGTGGCGAATCGTGGGCAAGCATAACGTCGACGCCCGGTCGGTTCTCGATCATGACGTCAGCTAGACGCATGCCGATGGTGGCCAACTGGTCTGGAAAGCGAGTCCATAGTTGTTGCGCGGTGCCGTACTTGCGGCGGCAATCAATGCGGAAGCCTGTGACGCCCTTTGTAGCGCCTGCTGAGCCAAAGCCCATCTGCGCCCTGATTACAGTTCTGCGTGCGCGCTCGATTGGCTCGTCGGTGTAGATCCAGGCTTGTTCGAACTCGTTGCGGGCGTAGGGCGTGAGCACCAGTAATTCGGCCAGGGCTTCGCGTTGCGAGGCGTTCTGCAACACCCGGAACAGGTTGACGATGTCGCCGTCGAGGTCGTTGTAAACCTCTGCATAGCTGCGAGGTTTCTGTATCAGCACACCGGCCGCACCGCCGAAAGGCTCGATATAAATCTGATGCGGTGGGAAGTGCTCGATTACCCACGGGGCAAGCCGAAACTTGCCGCCGTGGTAGCGGATGACAGGGGCCGTGATGGTCATCGTCCGCTCTCCTGATAGTCCACGTCGAACAGGCCCAGCCGGCCCTTGCAGGGCATGAACGGCAGGGGCTTGGCGTCGGCCAGTTCGAAGCCGTATTTGCCGAAGAACCACAGCGATTCGCTGTCGTCGATGCAGCCGGTGACGGTGACCTGGCCAACGATGCCGCCGCGCTCCAGGTTCTCGAAGGCGGGCAGGGTTACAGCCGCTTTGCTGCACAGGCTGGCGGCGTCTTCGTACTCGGCGCGGGTCATGCCCTTGGCCGCGTGGATCAGCAGCGGGCCACGGTAGGACGTGGCCCAGGAACGGTTTTCCAGCGGCTTGTGGCCGTGGACGATCAGCCAGGCCCAGGGCTGGCGAACGCTGAGTGCTTTCATACCGGCTCTCCTGGATGGGTGAAGACGACGCGGTCTTTCGGGTCGATCAGGTCGCGTTCTTTCTCCACTAGGTGGGCCGGATCGAGGCCGAGTTTGACGGCCATGGCTTCGGCGGCGTGGCGGGCGCTGATGGTGTTGCTGGCGGTGCGCTTCTCGCCTTTGACGGTGGCCACGTAGGTGCCGGTGGCGTAGCGGCAGCGGATTTCAACGGCCATAGCGGCGGCGCTCCTGTTTGGCGAGGCGTTTGGCGGCCAGTTCGGCCATGTAGGCGGACCACTCGGCCTGCTTGGTCTGCTGGCGGGTACGGCTGCAGGCGGCGTGTTTGCCGGTGGAACGGGGCTTGCCGCAGATGTCGCAGATGCTGGGGAGGTCCAGGCGGCTGCCGGCCAGGGTTGGGCGGGTGCGGGTCATACAGCACCTCCGGCGAACATCTCGCGCTGAGCTGGCGGCAGTGCTGCCGAGCGGAACTCGGCGTGCCATAGCTCCGGACCGTCCATGGTCACCGGTACATAAAGGCGGAAGTCATGGCGACCATGGCGCAGCTGGAGCACAACGCCGGTTTCGGTGCGCTGTTGCTTCATGACCCGCCAGACGCGGCCCTTGCGCTCCAGCTGGGCGCCGATGGCGACTCGTTGCATGCGCTCCAGGAAGCGCTGCCGCAGCTTGGTTCCTGCGCAGGTCATACGGCACCGCCTTGCTTCACCAGGTCACTCACTGCAAGCAGCGACGCCATGTACTCAATCGCCTGCTTGGCGTCGTCGTGGCTTTCGGCGAATACTTCCAGGGCGGTTGCTCTGGCATCTTTCAGGGCTGCGAGTAAGGCCGCTGCGGGGCTTTCAGTAGAGAGCAGGTGCGCGCGATCAGCTGGCACAGCTCCAAAGCACGTTGGGCATGTGGTGAGCATGCCGCGCCCGTTGCAGCGCATGCAGGTGATGAATGTGCCTCCGTCGTATGGGTCGATCATCCGCAGGCCTTCGTGGCATTCGCCGCACGGCACAAGTGCATCTGCGCGACTCGGCTTTACCTCATGCGCAAGGGTGCGGTTACGACGTTGCTCTGCAAGAAGCTGTGTCAGTACGTAGTCATGGTCAGCAACTGGCACCAGGCAGACGCCGGTTTCTCCCTCTGCGAGGCTGCCCAGCGCGTTTAAGTCTTCGAGCCTTACGAGAAAGCGTCGCGCTTTTCCATTTGCAGGGCGCAGTGCTTGTTCGGCTGGCGTGGTAGCCTTATCAGCGCTGACTTCTTTGGGTTCTGCTTGCATGGTGGTTCTCCTTCGGGGTTGGTATGGCCCTGGTGAGTTGCCGCTCACCGGGGCCTTTCTTTATGCCGCCACGTATCCGGCGGCTGTCTTGCTCAGCAGGCCCGCTTCTGTGGCCTGCTGCATCAGTCGGGTGGTTCTTTCGCTGCCCATCCTCAATTCCCGCGCTACCTGCCGGACGGCCAGCTTGGCGCCGCTTTCGGTGCGGGCGATCAGTTGCAGCAGTTCGGCCGGTAGGTCTGTGCCTGTTGCCGTTTCCGGCTCGGTTTTCGCGTGTTCCTGGGGGCGTTCCTCGGTGTGTTTCTGGCGTGCCGGCGCAGTAGCGCGGGCGGTTTCGGTAACGGGTGCGGGGCGTAGCGCGCAGAGGATCAGGGCCGGGACCACTTCCAGGGCCAGGGCGAAGCCGATGCAGAGCAGGGTGGCCAGCTCCAGCGGCAGGCCTGCCGCCTTGGCCGGTTGGCTGCGCATGGCGGTGAGTTCTCGCGATGCGCTGTCGCGGCGCTGCTGGGCGGCATTGCGCAGGGTGTCGATGCGGGCGAGGGCGGCGCTTTCCAGCTCAAGGGCGCGGGTGACCATGCCGCGTTCGCGCAGGGCGTTGGCTTGCTGGTGGACGGCTGCTGCTTCGGCGTCGAGCTGCTCGATGCGTGCCGCTTCGGCTTGGCGCAGTTCCAGCAGTTCGGGCTGGCGGATGCCGAACCGGGCCATGTGCTCGGCGCGGCTGGTGACAATCGAGGTCATCAGCCGGTCGTAGGTGGCCCAGCCGGAAACGGCGCCCAGGGCCAGTGCGCTGACCATCATCAGCAGCGCGGCCAGGGTGCGGCGGGCTGCCAGCAGCATCAGGGCCAGCGGCCACGCCACGTACTTGAACAGGTCCAGCACCACGGCGGCGGCGGCGAACAGTGCGGCGAGTACTGGCACGTCGATCAGCGCGGCGATGGCCATGGCCACCGAGGTGGCGGTTACGCCAGCCAGGGCGGCGACCATGGCCAGCAGCAGCCAGCGGTGGTGGGGTTGTAGGTGCATGGTGGTTCTCCTTCGGGTAGCCCCGCCGAGTTGCCGCTCGGCGGGGCTGGGTTGGGTCAGCAGGTGAGAGGGTCGAAGGCGAACTCGCCGGTTTCTGCGAAGGCCTGCAGGTGCGGCAGCAACGCGCGCACCTGGTCCTGGCTCAGGTGCATGCGGCCGCTGACAAGTGCGCCTTTCGGCAGCTTGACGGGCTGCCAGCCCTTGGCTTTCTCCATGACCTGTACGGTTGGATTGGTGACGCCAAACCAGCAATGCACTTGCTCGCCGGCCAGGCTGCTGATCTGCAGGGAGCAGAGTTCGTCGTAGCGGTCTCTAAAGCTGATAAAGGGGAAACCGCGCTCGGTGACGGTGCATTTGAGTTCTTCGCTCATGCCTGCGCTCCCTTGCTATCCGCATGCACCCAGGCCATGCCGCACACCTCGGTGTGGGCGTGGTGCAGGGCATCGGCAGGGATGGGGAACAGGTCGGCCAGCAGATCGAGCAGGGCGCGCAGCTGGGCGTGGTTGCGGGCGGTGTCGTGGTGCAGGCCTGGTGCCGTCTCTTCGCGCAGGCTTTCGGCGTAGGCAGGAACGTGGCCAAGGCGGTAGATCACCTGTTCGCGGTTGGCGCGCACGGCCTCTACGAACTTGGCCATTTCGGTGATCTGCAGGTCATGCAGAGCATCGACCGCCGAGCGGTGGCCATCGGTGCGCGGTTGGCGCACCAGGTGGATATTCACGATGCGGCTATTGAGGACCTCGGTTTCGCCGCCGACGTAGGCCAGGGCACCACCAAAGCGGGCGCCCTCAATGGCGTCGGTGCCGATATGCCGCACGATGGCGCCGCCGGTATAGCACTCGCGCAGTGCGCTCCAGTCGAAGCGCTCGTCGCCCCGGCCGCTTTCCTCAAGCACTACAGGGCGGTTGACCGTGCGTACCAGGATGGCCAGCAGCGCGCCCATGCTGCAGGTATCGGCATACAGGTTCTCGTTGCCCTCACTGGAGCCAGCCAGCTTCCACAGGTTCGCCACCAGCGTGGATTTGCCCACGCCGGCGCCGCCGGTGATCTGCAGGATGGGGTAGGTGGCCTGCAGCTCGCGGATGCGCTGGGCGTGGAATGCGCCGGCCCACCAGGCCAGGGCGATCAGCCCTTGGGTGCCGAACGCGGTGATGAACATGTCGAGCCATTTCGGGGTGTGGTTGGTGTTCTGCATGGTGGTTCTCCTTCGGGGTGGGCTGCCCAGGCGTTGCCGCGCCTGGGCGGTTGGGTCAGTGAATGGCAGCCTGCAGGGCGTCGGGGACGATGCTGCAGAGGGTGAACAGGGCCACCAGGGACAGGGCGCTGAAAAGCATCGTCAGTACCTTGCTGGTGGGGGTGTCGTTACTGGTTTGCATGGTGGTTCTCCTTCGGGGTTGTGCCGGCGTTGCCGCGCCGGGGTTGGGTTAAACGAGCTGGAACAGCCAGCAACGCACCGTGCGCGGGGCACCATGGGTGTCGACGGCGATGGCTGAGTTGATGGGCTTGTTGGTTTCGATGAACTTGGGGGACTTGCTGGTCTTGAGCACGCGCTTGAGCTCGCCGAGGTTCGGCAGCTGCTGGCGTTTGTTGGCCGCCATTTCGACAAAGTCGTTGAGGTTGACGGCGAAGAAAGCAGCCTTGCGCGAGTGGTTCAGCTTGCCGCCGACCACGCCCAGCGGGCCGTTGAGGTACTCGACCATGTCCCAAAACTCGCGCACTAGCGGGTGGTCGGCGTTGATGGCGTCTTGGCGCTCCTGGGCCATGCGGGCAATCTCGGTGCGCACCAGGGTGGCCTGGCCATCGTTCAGCGGCACCACCAGTTGCAGGCAGTCGGTGAGGCTGAGCAGTTGGGCGTGGTTCTTGGCGATACGCACGGTGCGGATGCCGGGCAGCGCCAGGAGCTGCTGCTCGTAGGCCGAGGTGTTGTTCTCCAGCAGTTCCAGGACTTGCTTCTCGGGCGTCAGCGCCTTGATCAGAAAGCCGCTGATCTTCTCCATGGGCATGCGCTCCAGCTGCTCGGCGTACTGCTTGGTTTCCGGCGTGTGGTGGGCGCGGGTCAGGTTCACATGGCCCAGGCGCTGGAGCATGGCCTCTGATGCGTTGATGGCGTTGTTCTGCGCGATCAGGAAGGCCGAGCGGAAGGGCGGCTCGTTGGTGTCGTTGCCGTTGTTCTTCACGCCGGTGCTGCGGATGCCGCGCCCGTTGTAGGCGCTCTTGAGTTCGTCCCAGTCGAAGTGCTTCACCGGGCCGCCATCGGCCTGCTCGCGGTCGGACTCGATCAGCACCACCGGCAGGTTGCCCACCTGGGAGAAGTTGCGGGCGCGGGCGGCTTGGGTCGATTTCGACGGGTCGAAGCCTTCGTATTCCGTGCGGCCGGTGAGTTTCCAGAGCAGCTCGACCAGGGTGGTCTTGCCGGCGCCGGCTTCGCCGATCAGCTCCAGGAACAGATAGGACTTCTGCAACTGGCGAATCTGCTCGGCGTACAGCGCGCCCAGCCACCACACCAGCACCACCACGCCGCGCACGCCGAAGCACTTCCAGAACAGGTCAAACCAGCCTTCGTTGTAGTCGGCCAGCTTGTCGTTGATGTGCAGCACCGGTGACAGGCTCTGCGACTTGATGCTGAGTTTGCCGATGTCGAAGAAGTCTTCTTCGTTGAGCTTGTGCACCTTGCCGCCGGCGATGGCCAGGTCGTTGAACACGTACACGCCATGGTCGCGGCTGTAGCCGATCCAGTTGATGGTGTTGACGGTCTTGAGCGTGTCCAACTGGCCTTCGAGCATGCGCTCCAGCTGTTGCGGCGTGCCGCTGAACAGGGCGCCGTTGCTGACGTTGAGCAAGCGCTTCTTGAACTCCGGCGCCGAAGCGATCTGCGCCGCGGTGAAGGTGCTTTTGACGGTCGGCGCCTCGGGGCGCTCCACGCGGAAGTAATACCAGGCCTCGTCGGTCTGCTCGTTGCGCATGAAATACAGCGCCTGGAAGTAACAGTTGGCGATGCGCACCACTGATGCACTGCGGCGCAGGGCCTCGTCACGGCGCTGGTTGTCGTTGAGCAGCGAGGCTTCGGCGCTGTCGTCGTTGTCCAGCTCCTTCCAGGCCCGGTCGTACTTCTCCATGTCCAGGCGGAACCAGTACAGGCGCGAACGGTAGGTGAAGTGAAATTCCTTGCGTTCGTCCCAGTCGTACATCAGCAGGCCCTTGGCCTCGGCCGACTCGGCCAGCAGCAGGGCGCCCTGGTGGCGTGCCTCGGCGAGGTCCAGCTCGATGCGCTTGGCGCGCTCGTCGTCGCCCTCGATAAAGGCCCAGCGCTGATGCAGGTCATTCCAATCGACCTTCTTGCCATCGCGCTGCGTGATGACGGCGGCCGAGCAGGTAAAGCCCAGCTCGCGCGCTTCCTTCGCCCAGCGGCGCATGTTGGCCTTGGCCACCGGTTCGTTATCGAGCGCCCACACCAGGCGCGGCAGGCGCTTGTCGGCCTCCTGGCAGGCTTTTTTCAGCGCCTTGAGGGCCTCGGTAGGGAAGGGCGCGCTGCTCATCATGGAGGCGGCCGCCAGCGCGTTATGCTCCAGGGCGACGGCGTCGAAGATGCCCTCGACGATCCACAGCTCGGCCGCGTCGGTCAGGTCGCGCCCGGGCAGGGTCCAGAGCTTGCCTTTGTAGCTATAACCCGGTTTGAAGCGGGCTTTCTGTTTGCCGAAGCGCTCGGGGCGGTCGATCAGCCTTTCCCAGTACCCGCCATCGGGCATTTCGAAGCGCACGGTGGTGCTGCCGATGCCGAGGTCGCGGTCCCAGTAGTCTTCCTGAGTGAAGGCGCCTTCGAGCAGCTCCAGGCGGAAGCCGCGGGCCATTTCAAGGTAGGCGCGGGCGGTGGCGGTGGGGTTGTCCGGGGTCGACGGCGCCTGCTTGCTCCAGTCGTTGAAGAGGTCGTCATAGATGTCCTTGACGTGCACGCGGTGGCCGCAGGCCTCGGGGCGGCCGCAGACCAGCATCCAGGGCGAATCCGAGTACGTGAACAGGGTTTTCTGGCCGCACTTTGGCGCCGGGCATTTGCCCTTGCGCATGACCCGCACGTCAGTGCGCGGGAAGTCGAAGTCGCGCTTGAGGCGGCTCAGCACCTCAAGGCGCAGCGATTCTTTCATCGGGGTCATACGATGGCACCGAAGGCGAAGGCGGTCAGTTCGTCGGTCATGGCGGCGCCCTGGTCAGCGCTGATGGTGTCCATTTCCATGTAGGCGCACAGCATGCCTTTCAGGCGAATGGCGTCGTCCTGGCGCGCGTCTGCTGGCTGGTCCATCAGCATGCTTTCCTGCCAGTTGGCGAACAGGTAGCGACCAGGTTGGGCCGCGAGCTCACAGCACAGCGGTAGCTTGGTCTGCAATTCAGCCTTGAACCTCTGGCGATCTGGCCGCGAAGCGAATGCGCTGGCCAGGGGCGGTTTGGTGTGTTTGAGGGTGGGCATGGTGCGGTCCTTACTGGGCGGCTGTGAGCGCTGCGCGCAGCGCGCCGATGGTGCGTTTGTGGCCGGCAAGTGCCGGGTAGTCGGTGAGGATGCGGCCGCTGCGCAGGCCTTCCGGCACCTCGCGGTAACGGTCGTCGTACCAATGCAACTGCATGCCTTGCTTGAGCTCAGCGCGCAGGGTGGCGAGCCACGCCTCGGCGACCGGGCGGGGCATTTGCAGCTGGATGTCGACGGCGTCTGGCATGGCGCAAACCTCGAATGCTGGGTGCAGCTACCCCTTACCCACGCCAGGCGGGCAAGGGGGTGGATGGGGTTACTGGCTGTGGAAGTGCTTGACGTCTGGCGGGCCGGACTGGTCGATACCGAGCCAGGTGCGCTGGTACGGCTGTAGCTCGCTGATGGCCAGGGCCACCAGGCGTGGCGCGAGAAACAGGGGCACGTCGAGTTGATGCACCAGATGGCAAGTGGTGCGCTCGATCAGTTGGGCGTTATCGCCGAGGTGCTCGGCCTGGTGCGCCTGCAGGTAGCTGAGCGCCTGAGCCTGCATCTGGCTGCGGTAGTCGTGCGGCAGTTGCGGGGCAGCGTTCATGCAGTGGCCTCCATGGCATCGAGCAGGTCGAGCTGGTTGGTTTTCGGCTTGCAGTCGCGCAGGGCCTGCATGCGCTGCACCGATGGCGCGAGCGGCAGGGTGATGCGCGGTTTGTCCAGGCCACTGGGGCTGAGGGCGTAGTCCCAGGTGAGCGAGCCGGTGTAGGTGGCACCACAGGCCAGGTTGGTGCACTGGGCGTACATGGTCTTGAAGGTGGGCGTTTGCGCCTCGCTGTTGCGGATGCGCATGGCGCTGTTGCAGGCCGGACAAATGGCCTTGTAGCCGCCGCCGTGGTTGCTGCTCATGCCTTGGGCTTCCTGTGCAGGGTGATGATGGCGCCTATCTCGGCATGGCGCGCGGCGATGTGCTGGCGGTGGGCGGCGACGATTTCGGCGATCTCGGCCTCGTCTATCACGCCATCCTTGAGGGCCTGCAGGATCAGCGAGTCAACCTTGCCGCGCTTGACGGCGGTGGTCATGGAGCGGGCGAGCAGCTCCAGGTTGTCGAGCTCTTCTGCCTCGGGCATGGCGACGAACACGCCGCCGTACATGCCGCAGAGGTAGTCGGGCAGGTAGGTGGTGCCGGCGATTTTCTCCAGGGCGTGCAACTGGTCATCGGACAGCGGGCGGTGGCCGGCGCTCTCATAGGCCTGGTTGTCGAACTTCTTGAGCTCCAGGCCGAGCAGGGTGGCGGCACACTCGCGGCCGCCTGGGTAGGCCTGGATGATGGCGCTGACCACCTTGCGGCGGCTGTCGAGGATTGGGCTTTTCATCTTCTCGTTTTCCCCCTTGGCCAGCCGCACTACTGTGCAAGCTCATCTGCGCGCGCAGTCTTAGCGCGCGAATTGATGAATTCGTTGATGTCTCCATCCTTCAGACGAAGGAGAACGGCTATTGCGTGGGCGTCACCTCGAATGCAGCGCTTCCGACCACCGACAACTTCGTTTACGGAGTTGGAGTGCACCCTGTGGTCTTTCGCCCAGGTCTTGATGGCGATGCCGTGCCTATGAAAGGCGGCTTTCACTTCTGCATATGACTTGATGGGGCTAGTCATATCGCTGCAGAGGAAGTCCTCACGTGAGCAGATGGGGCAACGAATGAGGGCGCGTGCAGTCATTGCTCAGCCCCGCGCTTTATGCCGAGAACTACGGCGGCGCGATGCGCTTCGCCGCGTTTACCTTTCTTGGTGCCTGCGAGGACTTGGTAGGTGGTGTGCAAGTCGAGGTCGTTTTCTTCGGCGAATTCCTTGACGGATTTGCCCTGTTCCTCGATCCAGGCCTTTGCTTGTGCTGGGGTGCGGATGGCGTGCATCATTCAAAACCATTCAAAAGCATTCAATGGCGCACAGATTACCACTCAAATGAGTGGTGTCAACGGGGTTTTCTATCCAAATGAGTGGAATTGGTGAGCGCCTGCGCGAGGAGCGAGAGCGCCTCGGGCTTGCTCAAGGCTCTTTCGGCGAGCTGGGTGGAGTGAAGGCGAACGCCCAGGGCAACTACGAAAAAGGCGATCGCCACCCCGATGCGGCGTATCTGGCTGCCGTAGCACAGCACGGTGTTGATGTGCTGTATGTGGTCACTGGGCAGCGCACGCCTAAGCCGAGCAGCAGCCTCAGCGGTGACGAGAGCGACCTCATAGATCGTTATCGCCAGCTACCCGCCGATCAGCGTGCACACACCGTCACAATGGTTTCAGCCCTGGCCGAGATGGCTGGGCGCTATGAGGTGAAAAAGTAAGTTAGGGGTTTACATGGAAGTAAAAGCGATCTTGGCTTTCGGGGTTGTAGTAATCAGCTTTTTCAGCCTTTGGGTGTTTTCTTACTTCACGCTAATTGATCAGCCTGATAAGCGGAAAAGGCATTTTGCATCCAGTGTAATTGCAGCAGTAGGTGCTGTTCTGCAGGCCTGGGTGGTGTCGCCTTCTGATGGCACCGCCGAAATCAGTTGGGTGTGGTTGCTCCTTGGGATTCTCGTCGCGCTCTTTCTTCTGGCGGTTGCTTGTGCTGCACCTGGAGCTAGTCGTGACGTGCTCGCAAGCCATGCCTCTAGTCGGATAGATCAAGACGATAAGCCTGAGCGCGCTAAGAGTTCCTCAAAGCGAGCAAAGACGCGTGCAATTCAACAGGGTTGGTCTATCAGCATCGTTGCGTTCACCTACGAGGATGCAGAGGGCGACATCAGTTACCGCACAGTAACCGTTCATTCGGTCAGTTCGACATACCTTAAGGGCGAGTGTCATGACAAGAAAGCTGAGCGAACTTTCCGCCTTGATCGAATCATTGGTGACGTAACGGATTGCGAAACTGGCGAAATTCTTAGCCCGAAAGAGTGGGCGCGTAGATATAACTAGGGCTGCGGTAAGTATGCGATGAGTTTCTGCATGCTGCCAATAAGAAAATACTCAAAGCCTAAGGGCGGCTATGAAGAAATTTGGCAAAAACCAAAAGAAAATATATGACCTTGTTGAATTGCTTTATATCGGTGCTACGGCCGTTTCAGCGTTCCTAGGATGGGTCAATAGCGTCAAAGAAACAGACAACTGGATTAGTGACAGGCCTGTCGTTTGGCATGTTTTTGAAACTATTCAGAAATATAGTGTCTATCTCTATATTTTGGTTGGTATTGTTATAGCCTTTGGTTATGTGTATAGACGGTTTGGTGATCCATGGGTCATGGAAAAATTAAAATTTACACTTGATCAGTACCAATACAAGGCTTTTTCTGCTAGTACAGCACCTACGGATCACAATCGGGTTACACTGTTTAAACATACAGAGAATTGCTACCTCGCTAAGCATTGGAGCGCAAAAGTTTGGTGGAAGCCATGGGGTGATTGCCCGCGTGGTTCTAACTATTTGGTTCCGTTCTTACGGTCTGGGCACTTATCTCAGAATACCAAAGCAATTTTTTACGCGCCTGATGACAGCGATAAGGCAGAAGGAGTTGCAGCGCTTGCCTGGGCAGCAAAGCGAACTGTCATGCAGGATAATTTGCCCGAGTTGAAGGCTACGTCGAGTGACGTTGCAGTGAGGAAATATGCGAGTCGTACGAATTCGAATCCTGCCATGGTGAGAAAATATCTCGCGCAAGGTAGACCCTTGCCACGCTCTATAGCTGCTATACCTATAGAGTCTGGAGGGAAAATATGGGGTGTTGTGGTGCTCGATAGCCGCGAACCTCAAGGCGTTACTGATAAGGCTGTTAACGACTATGAAGTCGTTATTTCACTTATTGGTCAGTTGCTGGAGAAAGTCTAATGTCAAACTCTTACAGTGCCGAGTGGGTGACGGTTCCTCAGAGCGATATAAATAAGCCTGAGCGAGTTTACAAGGATGGGGCAGGCTTCCAGTTTATGCTTGCGCCTTCAGATATACCTGTTGCATTCAGGATTTTGATGGAGCCGCAGTGCTCGCCAAAAACGATGATTGTTGAGTTTAAGTATCTTTCAGCGCCGGAAGATACGACTTTTGTTACTCACAAAGACGGTGTGAAAGCTGAAGTTGGTAAGCTTTCTATGAAGCTTTATCGGCTATATGTTGATTTGGCAGCTGTAGCGGCTCGGGTTTCAAATACTCATTGCTCTAAAATGGATTCCGCTATACCGGTAATGGCTCATTCAGTTGAGGACTTTGGGCAGGATGGAAAATTGCGTAGCGGAAATGCTGACGCGGTTAAACGATTGATTAATATAAAAAGCACATTTCTACACAGCGCTTGCGGGTGACGTAAATAAAGCTGCTGCGCTATTTGTTAATCCCGGCCAAGTGCCGGGATTTTAATTTGTGGAGTTGGCGATTTTTTTCTAGTGGTCTAGGATTCAAATGCCAGGACGGCAACCGCCGCGAAAAGGAGTTCAATCATGCCTACCTATCTGCGTTACCTCTGCGTTGCCCTCGCTTCTGCCCTTGCTGCCAGCCACATCGTGTTATGGCTGGCTGGCCCGGCGCCGCTTGAACGCCACGTTGCCACCATTCCGCCGCTCAAGGTCGACAATGGGGAAAGCCTGTTGATCTGGGGTGGTTGGCGCACGGTGGCTGGGTACGATCACGGCACCACCAACGGTGTGGAGATTATCTGCAACCGGGCCAAGCAGCGCTGTATCGAGGCGTATGCTGATCTGCTGTACCACGATGCCGGCGAGGATCTGGCCGCCCAGGTGTTTGAGTACGAGGTTACCCGCTGGGACGATGAGCGCCTGCAGGCGATTGCCAAGCAGGCCATGGCAGAGTGCGTCGACCGTCTGATCGATGTGGATCTAGTGGGCGAGAGTGCCACGATGACCTGGCGCCCCGGCGGTGAAGGCTGCGAGGGCGATACCGGCAAGGCGGTTTTGGTGGGCGATCCGCTGTAACACCTCTTATCTCCTAGCTTTGGGGGCCTTGCCGGAGGTGCGGTAGTAACTGCACTGGGTTGGGTGGCGGTGCGTGCTGCCAACTGGGGATTCTGGATGCTCACTGCCATGAACGGAGTATGCAGATGAGTGTTGATGTAAAGCAGGCTGTAGGGGAGCAACTGGCGGAGCGAGTTGTACAGCCGGACCAGGAATGGATGACGCCAGAGGAACGGCTACTGTTGAGGTTCTATCGCCAGCTGAGCCTGGCTGATCAGAACTTTATGCGTTTGGCGATCGAGGCGATGGCCAAGCGCCTGCCGAGTGCGAACAACAGCGAAATTACATGTGAGGGATGACCGATGGCGGAAACTGTAACCAAGACTATCCACTACAAGCGGGCCGTTATTTCGGGCGGCGGCAACCTGCAGGAAATACTCGGGCGGGTTTTTGCCGAGGCTAGCCCGGCACACCGAGTGGGCCAGCGGAAAGAGATAGTCAGCGCAGATACCAACAGCTTTCGCGTCATCAACCATAAGCGTGATTACAGCGGGATGCTCTTCTGCCAGATGATTTACTTCGAGCCAGGTCGCAGCCAGGCTTACATAACGCTCAATGACGATGCAGAGTCTTATGCCCTTGACGCGCTCACCAATGAAGCGCTGAACAACATCGAAGCCCCGGCCGAGCGAGAGCAGCACCGCCGGGAGTTCGTGGACTCTTTCCTTTACTTCGGCGTTTTCGAGAACCACCTTGTCGTGTTGCAGTCCAGCGCATTGCGCTCGCGTGAGCTTGAGGCACATCTTGGTTGGTTGATCGGCAGCTTCGGTGGTGTCGCTGTTGGCACGGCAATCATGTTGCAGGATCAGCCATCCCAGGAGACTTTCGAGCGGGTGGCCAGGGCTCCAGTTAAGAAGATCGAGATTGGCTCACCGATGACCACTGCTCAGGTAATACCTGAGGGCGAGCGGCAGGCTCTACCTGTGGCCCAGGTCGAGCCCGAGGAAGAGGAAGGCATCGACGCTCGCCGAGTGAAATTCTTCCCAACGGGGTTTGCCGGTGATGTGATCAAGGCTGCCCTTGGGGCTGATTGGTTCAACCGCTTGGACTTGGAGGAGGATCTCGATGAGGCCAACCTTAAGGTCAGTCTGGAGATTACATACGTTCGTCAGACTACGCGCGTTGGCCAGCGGATGCTTGATAACATCGCCACCTCGCTTCGCCATGTCGACGAGGCAGACGTTAGGATTTCGCTGAACGGTGGTGGCGAGATCAAGGGAAATGATCTGAAACTATCAGGCCCTGTATCAGTCGCAAAACTTGAGAATGGACTGCTCGACGAGGGTGTCCTATACCACAAGATGCACGGTTGGCTGGTAAGTAAGCTGCGCCAGGGCGACGCCGATGCAGAGCAAAACGCAGAAGAGTGAGAGATGAAAAAGCAAGATGGATGGACAGGTATAGGCGTGCTGGCAGTGGTTTTATCCGCTGCCATGGGCGCGCTCCTGGCTCACTACATCGTGTCCTCTTTCGACCGTGCGACTGCCCCGGTGGTGCAGTGGGGGCTGTTGACGGTTTTTCTTATTCCAATGGGTTTTGCAATCCAACTATGGACCAATCTAAACGGTATTCGTGAAACCAAAGGGTTATCAGGAGGCGAGCGCCGCAGGATCCGTGTGACGATTTCGGAGAAGGTCCGGGAAGTCCAGATTGCCCTCTCGTTCTATATGGTTTCCGCAATTGTCATTGCCTTTGGCCTTTGGTTCTCGCCTGCAAGCTGGAAGGTCTACCATGCGGTTACCGTTTACACTGGCCTGAGCCTAGGCATCAGTATTGCCAGCTTTTTTCTGATGCTTCACGAGTGGCGCGAGGTTTCTAGCTTCAAGGGCAGGGTCTTTGAGCGCAGTGCGCGCCGTAAGCAATTGGCTAAGAAATTGGAAGCGCTCGACCCTAAAAGCGAATAGCACTGCAACGACATCAAAGGCGCCATGACGGCGCCTTTTTTATTCTCGTGATTCCTGTATCCGCTGCCACTCGCGCTTTACCGCCCGCTGCGCGCTGGCCTTGCTCTCGTAGAGGTGGGTGAGGCGGCGCGGGTTGGTCTGGTCGCCCTCGGTGAGCTTGTGTTGCTTGCCGGTCTTGGCGTCGCGGTACCAGGCGACGATGCCGGTATAGCCGGCGCCCTGGTCGGCCAGGCCGGCGATGTCGTCGCCTTCGGGCAGTTGCGATTCCAGATCCAGGGATGTGGTGTAGCTGTCCGCCGTGAAGCTGTGGCGGATGTTGCCGCCGAGCCAGATGATGGCCGCGATTTCATCCTTCACGCCGTAGAGGCTGTAGGTCTGGTCTGGGCTCAGTTCGGGCCGGCCCTTGGCCAGGGTGTAGCTGAGCGTGGCGGTGCCGCGCTGTAGGCGCTTCCACTCGGCGCGGGCGGCCTGCAGGGCGCTGGCCTGGTCGGTGTAGCTGTGGCGCAGTTCCTTGAGGTTGTCGCCGGCGCCGGCGATGGCCTCTTTTTTGTCTGCGCTGTTGACGTCGTAGTAGTAGGCCTTGACGCCGGTGTAGGCGTCGCGGTCGGCTTGCAGAAAACGGTGTTGGTCGCCGTCTGCCCTGGTGAGGGTGACGTGGGGCAGGGCCAGGCCGCTAGCGGTGGTGGCCTTGCCGGTGGGCATGAACAGCAGCCGGCCGGCTTTGATGGTGGCAATGGCGTCATGCTCGCGGCCGAGGCGGCTGAGCAAGTTCGCGTCTGACTCGTTGGCCTGGTCGACCTGCAGCAGCTCGATGCCGGCGAGCGCAGCGCTGACCAGCGGCGCCAAGCCGTGAGCGGAGGCAATGGCACCGATGATGGTGCCGAGGGTGGCGGTGCTCCAGCTGCGTTCCTTCTTGACCTTGAGGCCGCCGCGTAGGTCGGCGCTGCGGGCGCGGATGCTGAGGGTGTCCGGCGCGCCGCTGTGCTCGGTTTCATCCACGGTGTAGGTGCCCTTGTCGATCAGCCCGGTATCACTCCAGCCGAGCCACAGGCGCAGGGTGGCGCCGCGCGGCGGGATGGCGAGCAGGCCGTCGTGGTCGCTGAGGGTGATGTCGAGCTGGTCCGCCTCCAGCCCGCGATTGTCGGTCAGCTCGATGCTGACAAGGCGCGGCTCCTGGCCGCCGAGGATGAGGTCGGTAATGTCGGTGCCGTTGACCACCACGCGGCAGATTGGGCGGGCGTAGCTGGTGAGGTCGCGGTAGCCGCTGGCAGCGCGTTCGAGCAGCTGGCCGGCTTGGCCCAGGATGCTCACAGCAGGCCACCTAGCGCGCCGCGCAGGGCGCCGCCGATGATGCCGGTGAGGCTGCCGAGCATGTCGGTGCGGCCGTCGTCGATGCGCTTGAGGTTGATGGTGAACTCGTAGCGGCGGGGTGTGCCGTCCTCAAAGAAAATCTGCTGCGTTTCGCTGATGCTGGTGATGACCCAGGCGCCGAAGATTTTGCCGGTGCCGCCGACCAGGGGCCAGGCCTTGCCGGTGTCGGCCATGAGCCGCAGGGTGTCGAGGCTGAGCGGCGAGCCGACCAGGCCGGGCAGCAGGGTGCCGGGCAGGGTGATGGTGTCTTCACCACGGCCCAGGAACTGGCTAGCGGGGTTGGTGCCGATGCGGCTGGTGGAACCGTGGCGCCATTCGGTGGTGCGCTGCAGCTCCTGGTAGGCGAGGGTTGGCAGGCCGAAGGTGAACATGCCGAGGGCCATCATCATAACGGTTACTCCTGGTCTGACAGTGCGCTGCGGCCACGCGCTTGCTGGGCGCGCTGGATCTTGGCGACCTCGGTGGCCACCAGGCGGGCGAGCTGCTGCTCATCCATGCCCGGCGCTGGGTGCACGTTGATGTGGATGGGCGGCAGCGGCTGTACCTGGGCGGCCCTAGGCGCGCTCTGGCTGCCCAGGGGCGGGCGGTTGTCCATGGCGATGGCGCTATCGGCCGCGCCGAAGCTGATGGCGCCGGCGGCTGCCAGTTGCTTGCCCAGGCCGAGCACGGCGCCGAGCGGGCCGCTCTGGCCGCTGAGCAGGCCTTTTTCCAGGCCTTGCATGGTGAAGTCGCCCAGCTCGGCGAATACGCGAGACGGGCTGTGGATGCCGAGCAGGCCTTTGAACTTGGTTACGACGCTCTCAGCAATACCGCCGATGGCCGACGTGAGTTTGGGAAACATGCTGGTTACGCCAGTGATGAGGCCCTGGATGATGTTGCTGCCGAACTCACTGAATTTGGTGGGCATCTCGACCCCGAAGTAGCTCATGACGCTAGCGAAGGCGCGGTAGAACAGGCCCAGTGGGGAGAAGTTGAGGATCAGCGCGGCAATACCGCTGAAACCGCCGGAAAATCCTGCTTTGATTTCACTCCACAGGCCGGCAATACCTGCGGCCACGCGCGACCATAGGCTCTGAAAGAATGGGACGATCTGATCCCAGTTTTCGTAGATCAGCGCCGCTGCCGCCAGGGCGGAGATGGCCAGGCCGATGGGGTTGAGCATAAGGGCGCGCCCGATCCACACCAGCACGCTGCCGACTGCCTTGAGCGCGGTGACGGCGCCGAGGCTCTTGATGCCGAGCAGCATCATGCCGTAGCGGACCATGGCGAACGGGCCGAGGATCGAGGCGAGCATCAGGGTCAGGCCGCCCATGGTGGCCATGATTAGCCCCAGGCCGGCGGCCATCTTGAGAATCTGCCCGGTGAGCTTTGGGTTTTCGCGGGTCCAGGCACCGAGGCGGCCGACCATTTCGGTCAAGCCCTGAACGAACTCGCGCAGTCCGCTGTTCTGCTGGTCGAACAGCTCGATGCGCACCTCGTCGAGACCCGAGAACAGTTCGTCCAGGTCGCCGGTGAGGTTGTCGGCCAGCACCTTGGCGGTGCGGCCAGCGGCGCCGGCGTGGTCCTGTATCACGTCCAGGTACTTGAGAATGCCACCGGCTCCGGCTTGCTGGATCAGTTCAGCCATACCGGCGGCGGGTTCTTCGCCGAAGATTGCTTTGAGGTACTCCAGTCGGTCACCGTTGCCCATTTTCTCGGTGGCCTTGGCCACTTCGCCCAGGACGGTGGTGATGCCGCGCAGGTTGCCTTCTGAGTCCTTGGCGCTGATGCCGAGTTTGTCCATGGCTTTCTGCGCAGGGCCAAGCGGTGCGGCCAGGCGCAGCAGCATGGCGCGCAAGGTGGTACCGGCCTGGGTGGATTGGATGCCCACGTTGCCCAGTAGGCCGGCCATGGCTGCGGCTTCCTCAAGGCCCATGCCAGCGCTGGCGGCGACCGGGCCAACGTACTTCATGGTTTCGCCCAGCATTTCCAGGCTGGTGTTGGAGGTGGTGAAGGCCTTGGTGAGGATGTCGGCGACGTTGCTCATCTGGCCGGCATCCAGGCGGAAGCCGCCGAGGATGTTCGATGCAATGTCAGCGGTGCGGCCCAGATCCATGTCGCCGGCTTTGGCCATGTCGAGCAGGCCTGGCATGGCGGCCATGATGGCCTTGGGGGTAAAGCCAGCCATGGCCAGGAACGCTTGGCCGCTGGCGGCGTCGCCGGCGTTGAACATGGTTTCGGCGCCCAGCTTGCGAGCCTGGGCGCGCAGAGCGGCGAGCTGCTCGTCGCCTTTGTCCAGGTTGGTGAGCGCCTGCACGCGGCTCATGGTGGCGTCGAACTCCATGCCCGGCGCCAGGGCGGTGCGCAGGCCGTAGAGAATGCCGCTACCGGAGGCCAGTCCAGCAGCACCAGACCCCGCCATGCTGCCGGCGAGCTGCTGGGTTTTGTCGTACTGGGCGCGTGCCTGGGCCAGGCGCTTGCTCTGCTGGGCGAGGGCCTGCATTCGCTTGGTCTGGTCGGCAATGCTCTTGTTGGTGTGCTCGACGCGGTTGCGGAGCTCGCGCTCATGCGTACTCAGGTTGCGGGTACTGATGCCGGCGGCGTTGAGCTTGGTGCGCAGGCCTTGCAGCTCGCGCTGTTGTTCGCCGTGTTTGGCCTTGAGCGCATTGGCTTCGCGCACGCCGTCCCGGAATGCACGGTTTAGGCCCTGCAGGGGCGCCTGTGCCTCGCGCAGCTGTGCCGATAGTTCGCCGACTCGCTCTTTGTGCTGGCGGGTGTTGGCGGCGCTCTCGCGGTGCTGCTGGGTGAGGGTCTTTTGCCGGTCGGTAAGGGTGCGCACCAGGGCGAGCTGGTCTTTCTGCTTGGCGACCAGGGCGGCGTATTCGTCGCGGAGCTTTTTCGTTGGGGTGGCGGTGTTGCCCAGTTGCTGGCCGAGTTCGCGGATGCGCTGCCGGTTCTGCTGCCAGGCCTGGTTGGCTGCGCGTGACTCCTGGCGCGTCTGGCGTAGCTGTTGGGTGAGGGCCTTATGTTCGGTGCCGAGTTTGTCCGACTGGGCGGCGACGGCGTTGTAGCTCGCTTGCAGGGGGGCGATGGTGCGTTGGTGGTCCTGCATTTCGCGGGACAGTTGGCGCACCTTGTCGCGGCTCGCCTGCAGGGCCTGGCCGGTTTGCTCGGTTTGGGTTTTGAGGGCTCGAAAGCTGGAGATGTCGCTCTGTTGCGCCTGCAGGGCCTTGAGCTGGTCGCGGGATTCCTTGAGCGTGCGGCCGAGGCCTACGCTGCCCTGGGTGATGGCGCGAATGGGGCGGGTGGCACGGTCAATCGCTTGGAGGATGACCTCCATTTTCAAATCATTGGCCATGCTGCCGCTCCCAACGCTTCCTGGCTTCTTCGCGCCAGTCGATCAGTTCTGCCAGGCCTAGCGGGTCCATATCCGCCGGCGCCCAATGGAAAACCATGGCCACGTCGGCCATGGCGTCGTCTACGCGTCGAGGACAGCTTCCCTCGCCGACTTCTTCAGCAAAAAAGCCGCCACCTTGCCCGCGCAGTCGACCAGGTCGGCTGGGTCCATGTTGCCGATTTCGTGATCGGTCAGGCTGGGGGTGGTGATGCGCGGCAGCACCTTGCGCAGGGCGAGGACGTCCATTTGCAGCAGGTCGACCAGGGCGACGCCGCGCAGCTCGCCGCTCTTCGGCTTGCGCAGGACGATTTCAGTGATTTCCTGGGTACCGCGCACGATTGGGGTGTCGAGGGTGACGGTGGCCTCGTTGGGGTTCTTGGCTGGGGCGGCAATTTCGCCTTTAGGCTGCTCGGTCTTGTCGTTGTCCATGGGTGGGCTCCTTCGGGTGTAAGGGCCGGCGCA
Source organism: uncultured Pseudomonas sp. (assembly GCA_964543555.1). Taxonomy (GTDB): domain Bacteria; phylum Pseudomonadota; class Gammaproteobacteria; order Pseudomonadales; family Pseudomonadaceae; genus Aquipseudomonas. The sequence goes on along the minus strand of CAZIZA010000002.1, from coordinate 20,567 downwards.
CGCTGCAGGGGCAGCGCTGCCGGCATCGGGGGTGGGTTATGCGGGTTACAGGCCGATGTTGCGGCGGTGCTGTTCGAGCAGGTCGGTGCCGTCGACGATGAAGACGAAGTTGAGCAGGTCGATTTCGATGATGACTTCGCCGTCTACGGTGAGCTTGTAGTAGGTGCAAGTAACGGTGATTTCGTGCTCGGTGTCTTCGCCGGGGGTGGCATCGCCGAAGCTGATTTCTTCATGCCGGCCACGGACCACGACCTCGACGGCGCTGGTGTCGCCGGTGTCGTCACGTTGAACGGAGCCCATGAAGCGGAGCATCACGCCATCAGCGCGCACGGCGCCGTACTGGCGCAGGGTGAGCAGGGACCAGCCGCCCAGGGTGTAACTGAGCTGAATACCGTCGTCACCGAGGCCGAGGTCAACCTTTGCCGGGCCGTCCATGCCACCGGCGCGATAGGCCTCCATCTTGCGAGTCAGGTTGGGCAGGGTGACGGTCTTGGCCTCGCCTTGGTGGCTGTTACCGTCGTTGAAGATGTTCATGTGCTTGAGCTTTTTGGGCAGCGCCATGGTGTTGCTCTCCTACGGCGCGGCGGGGCCGCGCGGGTGAATGGGTCAGGCCGCGTTGACGCTTTCGGCGAAGTTCATGAGGTAGCGGTCGGTGATGCGCTGGCGGAGGGTGAGGTCTTCAAGCGGCGGTACGGGCGTGTAGTCGTAGTCGATGAAGCACTTGCCGGCCTTGAGGGTGTCTTTGTCGTTGGCGTCGGGGTCGAACCAGCACTGGCCGTCGATGATGTAGCCGCCCGTTTTCAGCTCGCGGAACTTGGCGTTGATGCCGTCGATGATGTCTTTCACCAGGCTGCCGGACATGGGCTTGTCGATGGCCCAGAAGTGGGCCTCGGCCATGGTGTCAGCCAGCACCTGGGCGGTGCGGGTGTAGTTCTCGAAGGCGAACAGCGGGTCGGCACTGGTGGTGCGGTTGCCCCAGAAGCGGAGGCCGTCGCGGCGAATCAGGGTGGTGACTTCGCTGGCGTTGAGCAGGCCGGCATCGGTGGCGGGGTTTTGCAGGTCCCAGTAGACGTCGCGCGACAGGCCGGTAACGCCGTTGACGGCGACGTTGGACAGGGTTTTGTGCCAGCCGACTTGCTGGTCGATCTTGGCGCGCAGGCCGAGGGCGCGGGCGACGGCTGCGGCCGGGGCGCTGGTGCTGGTGGCGGTGTCCCAGTTGATGAAGTCGGGCCAGATGAGCATGAGCTCGCGCGAGCCGAAGCCCTCACGGTAGGCGATGGCCTCGGATACGTTTTCGGCGCCCCAGGCGCTGGCGTAGGCGAAGGCGCGCATTTGCTCGGCGATGGCGGCCAGCTCGGTGGTAACTGGCAGGTTGTCGAGCCCCGGCACACCCAGGATGCGCGGACGCACGCCGAGTTGTGCCTCGGCTGCCATGAGCGCCTTGAGGCCGGTGTACTGGCCGCCAGCGGTGACGCCACCAATGACCTTGGTGGTTTGGTCGGCTTGCTTGGCGGCATCGTCGGCGCCGACGCCATCTTCCACGCGAACTACGACGGTGACGGGTTTGGTCTGGTCGGCGATGGCATCCAGGCTGCGGGCCAGGGTGCCGAGTTCGCCGGCCTGGCCGCTGGCGGTGAGCACGTTGGTGAGCAGCACCGGTTTATTGAGGGGGAATGTTGCGGGGTCGGCGTCGGATGCGGTGCAGACCATGCCCACCACGGCGGTGGAGATCGTGCGGATGGGGCGCGTGCCTTCGTTGAGTTCGAGGACGCGCACGCCATGGTGAAATTCGGTGGACATGGGCTAGCTCCTGGTGGCGTGGTGCCGTTGCAGTGAGCCTTGAGGGTGACGCGCGCGCGCAAGCGGCGCGAGCGGTGGGGGCTGTAGCGGGGCGCGGTACAGGGCGGGGATAAAAAAGCCCCGCACTGGGCGGGGCAACGGGTGCAGCAGGCGTAGGGTCAGACGTTGTTGCCGATGCCGGCGACGGCGGCGTCGATGGCGGCAATGGTTTGGTCGGTGAGCTGCTGGGCTTGCTCGACCTGGTTGGCGGCCATCAGCGCGCGGACTTGTTCCTTGGCTGCCAGGCGAGTGGCGCGCAGCAGCTCCAGAGCGGCGGTGTATTGGCCGGCCTCCAGCAGGATGCTGTCGGCTGCTTGTTGCGGCGTGCGACCGTTGATGGCCCAGGCGGCGACCATGGCGGGTAGTTCGCCCTGGTAGTCGGCAGCGGCGAACTGTTCGGCCTGTACGCGGGCGCGGTCGTATTCGACGGCGCGCAGGGGGTCGCCGGCTACTGCGCGCCGAGCGGCGTCGGCGGCGGTGTCGATCTGGGCGCAGAGTTCGTCGACCGTTGGCACGTAGGGCGGTGGGTCGATCAGGATCGGCAGGCCTTCGGCATCATGACTGCGGACTTTGTCGGGGGCAGGGTTGGCGATGACTTCCTCGTAACGCTCGTCGGAGATTTCGAATGCGTCTGGCGGAATGTCTTGATGAAGGCCGTCGATGTAGCAGTTACCGGTGCTCTGACTGTAGAGACGTTTCATGTTTCCCCCTTTATCGGCCAACTGCCAGCCAGTAGGCGCCGAACTCAAATGTGCTGCCTACGGAATAGCCAGAAATGAGGTTGAACGATGTAAGGCTGACTGTTTTTACAAACAGGAAGCCATCAAGCGACCCCAGTGGCACACCTTCTCCGCCAATCATTTGCCCATATACACCGAAGACAGAGTTGGGGAACTGAAGCGGGTATGAGATTGGACCCAATGCGTTGCCGTCGACCTGGCGGACTGCCGGTGCAATTCTTCCCCACTGAATGATCAGCGAGAACAACCAACTCGGGAAAACGATGTAGCCGTTAGTGGCAAAGCTGGCGGAAAAGCCAAAACGGAGTTTTTGCGGTGTAACGGCAACTGAGTCCAGGGCGCCGGCGTCAACCTCGCTTTGTGTGCCGATGCGCAGGACGCCTTTCACAGCTTCGGTGGCGTCCCTTTGGTAGAGGGCGGACTGTTCAGCCTCAGAAAGTCGCAGGCGATACCACGGCCCCCAGGAGCCGCTGTTGCATTCACGGCGCCAGGTACGGGTATCCGCTGGGCTGTCTAGCGTAAACGCCGTGACGGTTTGTGTGAGCCAAGAAGCGTTATGCACCTCTACATTGCCCTTGTACCAAGTGGCGTCGGCAGTGGGTGCGTTGTCTGCGCCAGACGCCATGTACCAACCGTTTTGGGTAGCGTTGTTCCAGTCGGTGATGATTAAAGCCGCAGCCCGCAACCGCGCTGGCAGGCGCGCGTCTGCAATGATGCCGCTGCCGAGCTTGCTGGCATCCAGCTCTGGCACATCAGAGGCTGAGATAGTCGCCCACGCCTTGTTTCCGCGCCAGAACTGCAGCGGCGTTCCCGCTTCGATGGTGGGCTCTTTGCCATTGATTTGCGCCTGTAGTTTGCCCAGGGCGGTGAGCACGCTGTCGGTGGCGGCAATAGCGGTGCCGGTCGCGGTGCTGAGGCCGGTTAGAACCGCTGCGCGGACGTCGGTTGCAAAGTCACGCCAGCCCTTGTCACCGCGCCAGTATTGCGCGTTGGAGCCCGCCGCGATGGTGGGCTCTTTGCCGTTGATTTGCGCCTGCAGCTTGCCCAGGGCGGTGAGCACGCTGTCGGTAGCGGAAATAGCGGTGCCGGTCGCGGTGCTGAGGCCGGTTAGAACCGCTGCGCGGACGTCGGTTGCAAAGTCACGCCAGCCCTTGTCACCGCGCCAGTATTGCGCGTTGGAGCCCGCCGCGATGGTGGGCTCTTTGCCGTTGATTTGCGCCTGCAGCTTGCCCAGGGCGGTGAGCACGCTGTCGGTAGCGGAAATAGCGGTGCCGGTCGCGGTGCTGAGGCCGGTTAGAACCGCTGCGCGGACGTCGGTTGCAAAGTCACGCCAGCCCTTGTCGCCTCGCCAGTATTGCGCGGTGGAGCCCGCCGCGATGGTGGGCTCTTTTTCATCCTGCAGCTTTTTGCCCATGCCGGCGGTTAGCGCCCTGGCGTTGCTGGGGTTGGTGAGGCTGTGCTCGAGCTGGACCACACCGGGGGTGTCTACGGTGCCCGGTGGGTTGATGAAGCTGATGTCGCCGAACTCGATCACCGAGGCGTCGAGGCTCTCGAGGATGATGTCGGTTGCGAGCAGCAGGGTGGACGGGGCTGCTTTTTGAATGATCCACCCAGCCGCCGGCAACTGGGAGTAGACGGCGATGAGGGTGCCTTTGTCGCTGATCAAACCGAACTCGCCGACGTTGTATGCGGCGCTGCTTTCATCCATGGCCATGACGTGGATGGTGTCAGCTGCCACCGCCTGGCCGGCAATGGTGGTGACGCGTTTGGTCTCAGCCTGCAGGGCGGTTTGGCTCTTGCTGGGGGTGTATTGCCCTGTGCCGAAGGCCACAGCTGTGATGGTGACTTTTTCTGTGCCGGTGTTGTCGGCGGCGATCATCTCGGCCCGGCCGGCGTTGGTGATGGTGATGAGTAGGGCCATTAGGGTGCCTCGGTGCATTGAATGCGGCGGTAGATGACGGGGCGGGTGGCGCCGGCCAGGCCGAGGCCGCCAGTGGCAGCCAAGCCGAGCGTGAAGGTGAAGTGGCTGCGCACGGGCTTGGTGCGTTCGATTTCGGCGATTACGTCTTGCTGATACGCGGCGGTGTTGGGTACGCCGGCGCCGAGAGTGAGCACCACCTCGAAGGTGTGCGGGGTGCCCATGGGCGACAGTTGCCACCATTCGCGCAGAGCGAGGCTTGAGCCGAAGGCACGCACGACGTCGCGCACGCTTTTGGCGGTGCCTTTGCGCCGCTGGATCTCGACGGCGGAGCGGATGCGCTGACGCTTTACGGCCTCGGGCCAGTAGGGTTGCCAGCTGTCTAGGCTGAGCGTCCAGGCCAGCCAGGGCAGCAGGTGGGCGGGGCAGGTGTCGGGGTTCCAGAGCTCACGCAATGGTACAGCCAGCAGGCTGGGGCGGGCCTGCACTTGCTCCAGGGCGCGTTCGGCGGCGGTGCTGTTGGGTGGCAGCAGGCTGGGTAGGTTATTCATCCAGCCCACCGTCGTGCAGGGTGATGCCGGTGCAGTAGGTGGCGCCTTGGCGGCCTACGACGATGCTGGCCGCTGGGCTGGTGAGCTCGACGCGCTGCACGCCAGGTTGGTGCAGTGCGGCGTAGATGCCGGAGAGGGTGACGTCGCGGCCCAGGCGGTGCTGGGCTTGGGCGTAGGCCTCGGCGGCTGCCTGGGCGTTGGCGAGCACGACTTCACGGTCTGGCCCGGCGTAGAAGTAGAGCGTGGCCTTGATCGCGTATTGGGTAATGGTGGCGCTCTGCACCTGGACGTAGTCGGTGAGTGGGCGGACGGACTCGGCGTTGATGGCGGCATAGACGGTGGCCTGCAGCTCGGGCGAGGCGACGCCGTTGCCGATGCGCGACAGTACGGTGACCAGCACCTGGCCGGGGGTGGGGCTGATGGCACTGGCGTCGAGCACGCCGCCGGAGGCGCTGAGTGCGTGGTAGATGTAGGCGCCTTCTGGCCCTGCGGTGCTGAGGCCTTCCAGCGATAGCTGGATGCGGTAGCGGAAGTCGCTGTCGCTTTCGTTGGTGGCAGCCACGGGCGGGATGGCGGTGGCGTCGCCGGGATCGATGACCAGGCGCTCGACGCCGAACAGGGCGCCGAGGTTGTCGAGGTCGGTGCCCATTGCGTAGGGCAGCATGACGGCCTGGGCGGCTTCGTTGATGCGTTGGCGCAGCAGCAGTTCACGGTAGGCGGCGACCTCCAGCAGTTTGATGGCGGGGTCGGACTCCAGCAGGGCGGTGAACTCGGGGTGGCGGGCGAGCAGGTCGTCGAGCATTTCGGCGAGGATCTGTTCGAAGCCAAGGCTCTCTACTACCTGGGGGGCGGGAACGCGGGAGAGGTCAATCGCGGTGAAGGTCATACGACTGCCCCCAGGTTGATGGGCACGCGCAGGCTCAAGGGCTCGTTGGTGTCGGTGACGGTGCCCTCTACGTCCAGGAATGCTTGGCCGGCCACGGTGCTGGGGGTGAGCAGCACGCGGCTGAGGCGGATGCGCGGCTCCCAGCGCATGAGGGCGGTGGCGACGGCGGCATAGGCCTGCAGGCGGGTAGCGGCGTTAAGCGGCCAGTCGACGAGGTTGGCCAGGTGGCAGCCGTACTCACGGCGCATAACGCGGCTGCCCACCGGTGTCGTGCAGATGTCTTCGATGGACTGGGCCAGGTGCTGCTGGCTGGTAATGGTGCGGCCGGTGCGGGCGTTCATGCCGATCATGCTCAGCCCCCTGCGAATACGTTGGACGAGCCGGCGGCGACGTTGCTGCCACAGGCGACGGGGTCGCCGATGCGGCCAATCGGCTTGCTGTTGACGAATACGGTGGCGCTGCCTGCGGCGAGCACGCTGGCGTGCGTCTCGGGAATGGTCGGGCAGGTGTGCGCGGCCCAGGCGTCGCCCTGGCGGTGCACGGCGATGCCGTTGACGAATACGTCAGGGCTCGCGCCGGTGCTGGGGCGCGGCGGCCAGCAGCCGTGGCCGGTGCAGTTGTCGCCCTTGCGGGTTACGGCCGGCATCAGTTGAGGTCCACGCGGGCGCCGGTGATGGCGACGTTGCCAGCGGCGGCGATCTGGATATCGCCGCCGCTGTTGAGGGTGATGTTGCCGGCGGCGATCAGCTCGGCGCTGCCGGGCAGGGTGGCGCGCAGGTGGTGGGCAAGGCTGTCGTACTCGATCACGGCGCCGTCGCGGTAGGTGCGGCGGTGCAGGCCTTCACGGTCGCCGTTGGCCGGGTGCTGGTCGCTGCTGAGGCCGGTGAGGGCGACGCCCTGGGCGAGGTTGCCGGAGGGGCTGAAGAGGATGACTTGCTCGCCGACTGTGGGCGGGTCCCACTCGCGGTCTTCGCCAGCGCGCAGGTTGAGCCAGGGGCGCCAGGTGGTCAGATTCTTGCCGGTTTTGATGCGCACGCGTGGCGGGTCGACCTGGACGGCTTCGACGGTGCCGAAGCGGATCAGGTTCTCGATAAGGCGGGCGAGTTCGGCGAGGCTGTTCATGCCGCTGATGCTGCGGCTCACGCGCGCGGGGTGCACGCGGCGCCGCATGTAGCGGGGCGCGGTACAGGGCGCGGTTAGCGGGTGAGGTGGTCGAGCAACTGGTCGCGGATCATTTCGATGGCGGCGTGGTTGAAGCCGAGCAGCTCGCGCTTGGCGTACTGCACTTCGGCCTGGCCACGGGCTGGGCGGTCGCGCAGGCCGCGTTGGTGGACCTTGGCGATACGGGCAATGCGACCAGTGAAGGCGATGCCGATGGAATCAGCGGTGCTCTGCAGGCGCAGGTGTTTGGACTGGCGCAGGCGGGTGAACATCTGGCGCTTGATGCGCCCCTGTTTGCCGCGCAATGCCTTGGCCTTGCGCGGGGCGTAGGGCGTGCCGTCCGGGTTGCGTTGAGTGGCGATGCGCTGCTGTTGGTTGCGGCGCAGGTCGCGGCCGATACGGGTGGTGAGCTTGCGCCGCTCGGCGGGGCTGAGCTTGGCCAGCAGGGCGCCGGCCCAGTCTTCGAGGGCTGCGAGGTTGTCGGTCATAGCCCGAAATCCGGCTCGGGTGGGTGGGTGACTTCGAGGCTATCGTCCGGCAGGCGCTTGACGATCACGCGCTCGGTGAGCGGCAGGGTGATGGACAGGTCGACCTTGTCGTTGCCGAGGATGTCGGCCTCGAAGCCGATGGCGTCTTTGCCCTTTTCGATGTTGGTGAGCAGGTCGGGCTGGTTGCGGCGCAGCCAGGCCAGCAGGGGGATAGCGATGTTGTCGGGGTGGCCGGCGTAGTCGGTGATGATGATGTTGAGGGTGAACAGCCATTCAAACGAAAGCCCCGGCGCGGCGGTGGCGCGGATGTTGCCCTCGTCGATGAAGACGAGCAGCCGCTCGGGGTTCTGCGCGAGGGTTGCGTCAGCGGCGAGCAGGTGCTCGCGCAGGCTGTTGGGTTTGTTCACGGATCGGCCCTCGGCTGTTGTTGCTGGTGTTCGTAAACCGCGTCGACCTGGGCAGCGCACTCGGCCCAGGCGGACAGCAGGTAGTCGCTGTCGTCGCTGAGGTCGGCGTTATTCTGTGGCGCCGCTGGCAGCAGGCTGCAGCGCGTTACGACGGGACAGCCAAGCACGGTAAGCGTCTGCTCCGGTGAGGGCGGGGCGCTCATGCAGCCGGCCAGCAGCGACAGGTAGAGGCTGCCGCCCCCAATCACTAAAACTCGGGTCATTGCGGCTTATCTCCTGTTTCTGGATCTGGCTGGCGGCGTGCTGTTGGCGCACGTCGGCCTGTGCCGTTTGCATGCTCTGCTGGGCGATGCGCCAGGCGGCCAGCTCGCCGCCGAGGCGAACGATGCTGGCGGCCTGGCGGGCGCTGCGTTGCTTGAGTTGGTCGATGAGTTGGCCGTCACGCTCGGCGCGTGCCGATGCGGCCTGGCTCTGCTGATAGGTGCCCCACAGGTGCAGGCCAAGGGCGCCGAGCAGGGCGGCGCCATAGAGGGCCTGGCGTAGGGTGGTCACGCTGCGGCCTTCTGCCCGCAGCCGCAGTCAGCGTGCCGCTGGTAGGCGCGTTCGAGCTTCACGTCGTACAGGTTGCGGGCGTAGGCCGGGCCGTTGTAGCCCTCGGCGAACGCCGCCCACTTCTTGGCCTTGAGGGCCTTGAGCAACGCCGGGTCTTTCTCGATGAAGCGGACGAACGCCTCGAACTGCTGGTTTTCATCCTGGCTCATGAGGCGGACGAACTCGGCCACGCTGGCATAGCCGAGGCGCGTGGCGTGGTAGCCCATGATCTGGAACGCGCCCCAGCTGGCGGACTCGTCGGCGCACAGGGCGTCGAGCATGCGGGCCTGGGCGATGCGCTGGTGTTCGGCAGTGCCGCCGGCGTAGCCGCCCGGCTTGCGGCTGACAAGGTTGGGGTAGGAGAGGGCGAGTTGATCAGCATGGGCGACCAGGGCAGCCGCGTCGTCGCCCTTGTTGCGTACCAGGGACAAGCGCTGATGCATGACGTGACGCTCGAACAGGGCCTTGGGCTTGCCGTTGGCCAGGAAGCCAGCGCCCTGGCTCTCGATTTCGTTGACGGCGTAGACGGTGGCCAGCTCGACGCCGAGGCGGGTGGCAGCGGCCACCAGGGTGGCGTTGCTGAGCAGCTTGCTGCAGTCGGCGCCGGCCAGGGCGGCGAGGGTCTTCTCGCCGGCACGGCCGTCGACTACCAGGCCTTTCTTGAGCTGGTAGGCGCGGACGGATTTCTCGGTTTCGTCGCCGAAGTCGCCGTCGACGAACAGGTTGGCGCCGGCGGTGTTGAGGGCCTTTTGCAGGGCAATGACGGCCTGGCCTTTGGAGCCGTGTTTGAGGATGGTGGGCTTGTTCATGGGGTTGACCTCAACAGTGCGGCGAGGTTGCCGCGAGAGCGATAGACGAGGATGCAGAGCAGTACGGCGATTGCCGTTTGCCATGGGCTGACTGGGCGCTGGTAGAGCAGGATTTCGAGCCCGGCGCAGAGCAGGGCGCCAATAAGCAGGCAGGCGAGCAACGAGATACCGCGCCGGATGCGGGCGCCATTGCGCTGGAAGCACACCAGACGCAGGGCAGAGGCGAGGTAGGCCAGAGCGGCCAGCATCGGTAGAAAGGTGCTGAAGGTGCTGAGCATAGTCAGTCTCCTTTGCCCCGCTTGAACCATGCGGGGACCAGGGCGGAGAAGTCGGCCTTCTCGATCAACTCCAGGGCTTTCAGAGCGAGCGGCACGACGACGACGGCGCCGACGAAGCCGCCGGGACCGGTCTGGGTGATGGGGGTTTGCGCGACGATCTCGGCGGCGCTGACGTAGCCGGCGCCGATGGATACCAGCATGCCAGTGCAGCGCTGCCAGGCTTTGATGTTGCGTTGCGCGTTGGCGATCAACGCTGCGCCGATGATGGCGCCGAACAGGGCGTTGCCGTCCATGGTCGGCATCAGGGTCGCCAGGCCAACGCCAGCGGCAGCAGTGGCGATGACGGTGCTGGTGGTCGGCTCAGCCATGGTGCGTCCTTACTTCGGGTTGGTCTGGCAGGCTGTGGGCAAGCTGCACGAATGGCAGCCTGTTAATGCGGCGCACCACAGCGCCGAGCAGCATGGGGTTGAAGCACTGGCCGATGTCGGCGAAGCCCAGGGCCTCGGCGCAGAACTCGCTGCAGAACATGCGGGTTTCGCTGTGAATGCCTCTGGCCAGTAGCTGGCTTAGGAAGATGCCGGGCCAGTCGTAACCGCTGCCTTCGTACTGGTCGAAAACCTGCTCGATGCGGCGGGCGTTGGCCCAGGGCACCGGGATCAGCTCCCAGTGTTCGGGCTTGTAGTCGATGCGCTTGGCGCGCACGCCGCCGTCCATGGCCGAGGCGGATAGCCAGCGGCCGTCCGGCATGATCAGTTCACAGTGGCTGTAGATGGAGCCCGTCCAGGCGCGGATAAGGGCGTTGAACAGTTGGCCCTGGCCCTTGTAGAGGGCGAGGGTGATGACGCCGGGTTTCAGCTCCATAGGTTCACCACTTGCGGTTGTTCGGCCTGCGGCGCTGCGTCCGGCAGGATCACGGCGGTGCCGTGGGGGATGATCGGGCCGAGGTCGGCCAGGCCTGGGTTGGCGTCGAGCACTGCCTCGGTAACGCCGGCGGTGCGGCCGTAGTAGCTCCAGCAGATGCTGTCGACGGTGTCGCCCTGGGCGGCGATGACGGTGGGCATCAGAGCAGCTCCACGGTGTTGTGGCTCTCGCCGAGGATGTTGCGCAGCGCCCAGCGGGCGTCGCGGCGGAGCTGGTCGGGGCTGGTTTCTTCCTCGGTGACTTTCTGCTCGCCGCTGTTGGTGGCGTCGTAGCTGCGATAGCGCTCGATCAGTTCGGCCAGGGCGCGGCAGTAGACGATGCGGCGATAGAGGTGCAGCAGCTGGCTTTCGCCCTTGATCTTCTCGGCCGGTACGTCTGCCAGTGTGGCGTGGCCTTCGGCCTGGCGGGCGGCGCGGTAGTCGGCCAGCTCGAGGTTGGCCTCGATCATGGCGTTGACGGTGGCGACCTCTAGGCGGTCGTCGGTGACGCTGGAGTCGATACGCATGGCGGCGCGCAGCTTCTGGCCGTCGATCTCGGGCCAGAAGTCGGCGTTGCTGATGGGAAACGGGGCGTTGGGGGTGCCGCCCGCTACGAACGCGCTCATGCGGTGCCTCGGAATTAGTCGGCGGTGGTCGGGGCGTCACAGCTAGGCGAAGGAGAGTTACCTGCTGATCGGCCCCGAGCCGCCGGGTGCGTGGGACGCTCGGTTAGCCGTTGGTGTCGGCGTGTTTATTGAGGAGGCGGTCGACGCGCTCCAGATCCTTTTTGGCGCCGCAGGCGCTGTACAGGCTGATGGCCTTGGTCAGGTATTCCTTGGCGTTGACGAGGTTGCCCAGGTCTTCGCCGCTGGCATCGTCCTTGACCTTGAGCGCGTACAGGCGACCGATAGCCAGCATGAGCTTGGCGCGGGCGGCGTCTGGCATGTCGTGGCTCGCGGTGAGCTCGTTGGCCTGCAGGGTGACTTCGAGGTCGAAGGCAGTGCCGGCCTTGAGGGCGCGCAGGGCGGCTTCGGCGATCTCTTCGGCGACCACGCAGCCGGTGGTGCGGTTGAAGCGCTCGGGCATTTTCAGACCGTGCTGGAGCACGTAGGCCGCAGCCTCCAGCCCGCCCGCGAAGTCGCCTGCGTCGAAGCGCCAGAGCATGACGGTGACGAATACGTCGTCTTGTGCGCCCTTGCCGCCGGCGAGTACGCCGGCAACATAGTCGGCGTATTCCGGCAGGAGCTCGGCCTTGAGCAGGGCTTTGTTCTGGTTCGACTGCACCTGTTTCAGGCGCAGTTGATCCTGTTGCAGCTTGGCGAGCATGAGCTCGTAGGTGGTGAGCCCGTCCATGAGCGCCGGCGGTGCGGTGCGTGCCGATTCCGCTTCGGCACGCTTGCGCAGTTGGGTGCGTTGGGCAAGGGATGCCATGGCTTAGACCTTCTCGATGTTCTCGACCAGGGCGATGGCGCCGAAGTCTTCGATGACATAGGCCTCGTTCGAGGACTGGTAGTCGGCTACCTGGTCGAAGTCCGGCTCGTCGCGGATGTGGCGACGGCGCTTGCCGCTCTGGACGTAGATGGACAGGTTGCTCAGCGGGGTGATGAGTACACCGCCGTCGATGAAGAAGGGCGCGTCCAACTCGATGGGCAGGCCGCCCAGACGGCCCTTGGTGACCACTTCGTCGGCGGCGTTTTCTTCGACGTTGGACGCGGCGCCTTTCTCGACTGCCTTGAGCTGCTTTTCGTGCAGCAGTTGCGGGTCAACGATGACGACCAGGTCTTTGCGTTTGCGGTGCCACGGGGCCAGCAGCTGGATGGCATCGAAGACCAGGCCGTCGAGGGTCTTGTAGTCGCCGGTGGCGCCTACGGTGACCTTGCCGGCGGTGACTTCACCTTCGCTCATGACTTGGTCCGGGGCGCCTACGCGGATTTTCTGCAGCCAGCCGATGTTGACGTCTTCCAGCATCGGGTTGGCGGCGAGGTCGGTGTCATCCTGGGCGCTGGTGCCGTTGAAGCCGATCATGATGCGATCCAGGCCCTGCTGTACGGCAATGGCGCCGGACAGCATGGTCTGGAACTCGGGGAACTTGGCCCAGGCGTCGAGCTTGGCGTAGGGGAAGGCGGTGTCGAAGTTGGTTTTTTTGCAGGCGTAGGTGTCTTTGCTCAGGGCGCTGACATCGCGCGGCTTGCGCTTTTTGCCGGTGGACGGATCGGTCTTGGTACGGCTCGCGGTCGGGCCGTTGACGCCGAGCAGGATGGCTTCGCCTTCAGGCTCGTCGACCGGGATGATGTTGATCTTGCTCAGGAAGGCGTTCGATTCCTGAATCGCTTTTTCCAGCTTCTGCGCCGGGGTCGGGGCGACGGTATAGGTAACCGTGGCCGATTCGACCTCGTTGATTTTCGCCTGGGTGGCCAGGTAGCCGTTAAAGGCGATGCGGGTGTTCTTCTGCATGGTGTTACTCCGAACTGGTGGCGTGGTGGCGGCTTGGGGTCAGAACTCGGCGACGACTTTGCCGTCACCGCCCGGGTTGGCCGGCCGGTGGGGCTGCTGGCTGTGGTCTTCGGTTTCGCTGAGGCGCTTGACCAGGTCGGCAAACTCGCCGGACAGCTTGTCGTGGGCTGCCTGGAGCTTGCTGTGGGCGGTCTGCACGCTGGCGAAGGCGTCGGCCTGCTTGGCGCCGTGCTCGGCCAGGCTTTCGATCATTTCGCCCAGTTCGGCGAAGTGAGCGGCGTCCTTGCCTTCCTTTTCCGTGCTCAGTTTCAGCAACTCGCCGAGGCGGGTTTTCAGGCTGGCGAACATGCTGGGGGTGTCGTCGATTTCCTCGAACTCGAGCGCCGTTTCTTCGGCGGCGGTGAAGAGGTTGTCTTTGTCCTGCTTGCGGTTGGCCAGGGCGCCGTTCTTGGCGCTGAACTGGAGCATTTCGGTGCCGAGGCTGGCCGGGCTGTCGGTGATGGCCAGGCCGACCAGGTAAGCCTTGCCGGTGTCGGCGAACTTGGGGTTGACCTCAATGGAGGTGTAAACCTTCTGCCCCTTCTTGTTCAGCTCGATCAGGGTGTCGGTGGGCACCATCTGGGCGAACAGGGCCAGTTTCTTCTTGCCGTCGATCTCGACCTCTTCGGCCTTGAGGGCTACAACGTCGCCGTATGCGCCGAAGTCGCTACCCGGCCAGACGCCGCGCAGGTGTTCACAGTTCAGGCGAGCGCCGTAGGTGTTGGGGCTGTACTGCTGGGCCATCTCCTGAATCCATTGGCGCTCGATGTTGCGGCCATCGGTGGTGGCGCCTTCGACGGCAATGCGGGTCCATTTGGAGACGGTTTTCTTGGTGGCGGCCATACGTGGTAATCCTCGGTGCGGGTTTCGCGTTGAGGGCATGGTCGGCAGGCTGGGCAGAGGCGGCAACGCGCTGAACCTGTAGCGGGGCGCGGTACAGGGCGCGCTGGTAGGGGCTCGCGCGCGCGAACGGCAGCATCGGCGCCATGAATGCCATCGTCGATTTGCCCACCGATCACCGCCGCCACGCCAAGCACTTGTACTGGCAGGGCTATCGCGTGTGCGAAATCGCCGAGCTGATCGGCGAGAAAGAAAAGACCCTGCACAGTTGGAAGGCCCGCGACGAGTGGGACAGGGCCACGCCGCTGGAGCGGATCCAGGCTGCGACCGAGGCGCGGCTTGTTCAACTGATCCTGAAAGACCCGAAGTCGGGCGCTGACTACAAAGAGATTGACCTGCTGCACCGGCAGCTGGAGCGGCAGGCGCGGATTGATCGCTTCCAGAAGGGTGGCACCGAGGCCGAGCTAAACCCGGAGCTGGACAAGCGCAACGCCGGGCCGAAGCGTAAGCCCAAGCGCAACGACATCACAGAGGAGCAGACCGAGAAGCTGGTCGAGGCCTTCCTTGAAGGGTGCTTCGATTATCAGCTCGATTGGCACCGGGCAGGCGACCAACGCACGCGGGTCATTCTGAAAAGCCGGCAGATTGGCGCCACGTTCTACTTCGCTCGCGAAGCGCTGATCGATGCGCTGATCACCGGGCGAAACCAGATTTTCCTGTCTGCTTCGAAGGCGCAGGCGCATATCTTCAAGGCGTATATCCAGGCCTTCGCGCGGGATGTGGTCGGGGTGGATCTGTCGGGCGATCCGATCATCCTGCCGAACGGCGCCGAGCTGCATTTCCTGGGCACCAATGCACGCACCGCCCAGGGCTATCACGGCAACTTCTACTTCGACGAGTTCTTCTGGACGTACAAATTCCAGGAGCTGAACAAGGTCGCCAGCGGCATGGCGATGCAGAAGCGCTACCGCCGGACGTACTTCTCGACGCCATCCAGCATGGCGCATGAGGCCTATCCGTTCTGGACGGGCGAGCGGTTCAACAAGGGCAAGCCGTCCGCCGAGCACATCAACCTGGATGTGAGCCACGCCGAGCTGCAGCAGGGCCGGCTGTGCGAGGACAGCATCTGGCGCCAGATCGTGACGATTCTGGATGCGGCCGACCGGGGCTGCGACCTGTTCGACATCGACGAGCTGCGGCGCGAGTACGACGCGGCGGCGTTTCAAAATCTGTTGATGTGCCAGTTCGTCGACGACGGAGCGAGCATCTTCCCGCTGAGCATGCTGCAGAGCGGCATGGTGGACAGCTGGGTCGACTGGGATGACTTCAAACCGCTGGATATGCGCCCGTTCGGCTCGCGCCAAGTGTGGCTTGGCTATGACCCTGCGGAGAGCGGCGACTCGGCCGGCCTGGTGGTGGTGGCGCCGCCGGCGGTACCGGGCGGGAAGTTCCGCATTCTGGAGCGCCACCAGTTCAAGGGCATGGACTTCGACAGCCAGGCCAGGACGATTCAGAAGGTTACCCAGCGCTATTGGGTGACCTATATCGGCATCGATACCACCGGCATCGGCAGCGCCGTGGCGCAGTTGGTGCGCCAGTTCTTCCCAGGCCTGACGACGTTCAGCTACAGCCCTGAGGTGAAGACGCGCCTGGTGATGAAGGCGTGGCATGTGATCAGCCAGGGGCGCCTTGAGTTCGACGCCGGCTGGACGGATATGGCGCAGTCGCTGATGGCGATTCGCAAGACGGTCACGCCGGGCGGGCGGCAGTTCACCTACACCGCCGGGCGCAACGACAACACGGGCCACGCCGATCTGGCGTGGGCGCTGTTCCACGCTTTGCACAACGAGCCCCTGGAAGGCCAGACGGCCGCCAATACGGGCGTGATGGAGTTCTATTGATGAGCAACGAGACTATCACTGAGCAGCCGGCCGCCAGCGTGCCCGGCGGCATGGCCTTTACCTTCGGTGAGCCTACGGCGGTGCTCGATGGGCGGGACTTCCTGGATTACCTGGAGTGCTACGCCAACGGGCGCTGGTACGAGCCGCCCGTCTCGCTTGACAACCTGGCGAAGGCGTCGAAAGCGGGCGTCTATCTGCCGTCTGCCCTGGTGTTCAAGCGCAACGCGCTGTCGCGCACCTTCATTCCGCACAAGCTGTTGAGCCGGGCTGCCTTCGAGCAGATCGTCACGGACTGGGGGTGGTCGGGCAACCTGTATCTCGAGAAGCGCAACAATATGCTCCGGCAGGCCCTGGGGCTGTTGCCGTGCCTGGCCAAGTACATGCGGCGCGGGGTGGATCTCGATACGTACTACCAGGTGCGCGGCTGGAAAGACGAACACGAGTTCAAGCGCGGCAGCGTTTGCCATCTGCGTGAGGCCGACATTAACCAGGAGATTTACGGCTTGCCTGAGTGGCTGCCAGGCCTCCAGAGCGCGCTGTTGAATGAGGCGGCCACGCTATTTCGGCGCAAATACTTCGCCAACGGCAGCCATGCCGGCTTCATCCTGTACATGACCGACGCGGCCTTCGACGAGAATTACGTCAAGGACCTGCGCAAAGCGATGCGCGACAGCAAGGGGCCGGGCAATTTTCGTAACCTGTTCATGTACGCGCCGAACGGCAAGAAGGACGGGATCCAGCTCATTCCCATATCAGAGGTCGCAGCCAAGGACGATTTTGGCGCCATCAAGAACATCAGCCGCGATGACCAGCTCGCGATGCTGCGCATTCCGCCGCAACTGATGGGTGTGGTGCCGCAGAACGCCGGCGGCTTCGGTTCGATCCGTGAGGCCGCCCAGGTGTGGGCAGTCAACGAGCTGGAGCCAGTGCAAGCCCGGCTCATGCAAATCAATGACTGGCTGGGTGAAGAGGTGGTGAGGTTCAGCCCCTACGAGCTGCCCACCAGCGCCGGTAGCTGACTGCCGCACAGATGCACCGAAGCCGCCCATGAGGCGGCTTTTTTGTGCCTGCGGATCGGGGAGGGCAGTCAGCGCACCGCCTTGATGCCCAGGAGCTGCTGCCCTGGTGCTCGCGGCTGGATCTGACCCCGGCGCGCGCCCTCGTCCCCACGCCACGCCTCCGGTCTAAATAGGGTGCTTTTTCTTCACCCCTGCGAGCATCTCCAGGACGCGCAGTAGCTGAGCCTCGGGCAAGCAGGGGAACCGTGAGAAAGCCTGCGAAACCCTGCAGGCAGGGCGTTTTTCAGAGAGTACGGCTGCAACTGTCCCGCTTCAGGGATAGGGGCCTATTTTCAGAAAGAGTAATTTCCGCAATCTGGCAGATGGGCATGGCTGGAGCCCGCGCAGTTAGGGGCTTTGGAGATTACAAAGAGGGGTAATCTTGAGGTAACTAGAAAAGTAATTTTTCTGTAAGCGCCTGATTTGTAAGGGATTTTTAGAATCAGGAAATCACTTTTTAGAAAGGTAATTAGATTACCTACATGTTACTTAAAGGTTACCTCTGCGGATCGGTAGAAAACCCAGCAAGCTCAAGGGGTTGCGCCGTTTCCCACAGGCAGATTACAAAAATTACTGTTTCTGCAGACCACCCCCAGTACTTGGGATTTACCCAAGCCCCCTAGGCGTGTGCGCATGCGCGTTAGAGCTTTGCTTGTTACGCGGCTTGTTACGTTGAGCCGCTAGGCGATCAGCCAGGGGGTGGCTGGAGCCCTTGAGGAATATGGTGCCGGCACCAGGAGTCGAACCCGGGACCTACTGATTACAAGTCAGTTGCTCTACCAGCTGAGCTATACCGGCACTGAAGGGCCGCCATTATATCCATTCGTCAGCCTGAGTAAAGCCACCTTCGCACCAGGTTTTTTCAGGCTCGGCTATCAGCAGCGTTTGTCTTATGCACAAAGAGAAGGCGTTTGCGACGGTCGCGCACCGGCTATGTGCATGGGATCACAGTTTTTCGCAAGTTATTGTTTTTACAAGGGCTTCGGAGGCTGTGCGAAAAATGATCAGATGTCTACGAGGCAATTACCAAGTGGCTTTGCAGCATTTGCCCAGAAAGGATCAACAGAGTTATCCACAGCATTTGTGTGCAACTCAGGCGCGCTCTGCCAGCAGTAGCAGGTTGCGTGGGCTCAGGCGGTATTCGCAGAAGGTGCCCAGCTTCACGCTGTAGCCCTGTTCCTGCAGATACAGGGCGCGGTCGAGCAGCAGCCAGAGTTCCATTGGCCGGCGGAACAGGTTGCGCAGCAACTCCAGATTGCGCACTTCAGCCAGGCGTTGCCAGCCGCGCGCTTCCAATGCCGGCCAGTCCTGCTCACCAGGCGTTGGCACGTCACGCAGCGCGGCGAGGTCATGGCAGAAGCGGGCGAAGGGTTTGCTGAACCAGGCGCTGGGCAGCGAGGGAGTCGGAACGTATTCATCGATGCCGCGTAGCTGGCGTTGCAGCAGGTCGAAGGCCAGGCGCCAGGCCATCGACTGATCGCGCTGTCGGCGTACGCGTGCGCCGGCAGTGACGGTTTCGCTCAGCGGCAGGGCGAGGTCGTCTCGCGATAGCTGCAACCCTGAGGCTTGTGCGACAGATGACAGTGGTTGGTAGTGCAGGCCGGCAATACGGTTATAGCAGCAGGGCGCCACTGCCAGTTGTAGGCAGCCGTTATGGCTGGCCAGTTGCAATAGACGCACATGCAGGTCGCCACAGGCGTGTAGGGCCACCGGGGTATGTGCGCGTGTCAGGCGGCGATTGCAAGCACCGTCCAGCACATCCTGCTGGATGTGCGTGGCGTTCAGTCCCAGGCGCTTGCTCAGTGCACTACCGGACTCAATCAGCGCCGGATCATATTCCAGGCAGGTCAGACGCTGATCGATCTCGGTCAGCCAGCGACCGAGATGACCCTTGCCGGCGCACCAGTCAAGCCAGTGTGTGGGGCGTTGCTGAAACTGCAGGCGGCATGCGAAGGCCTCAATCTGTGCCAGCTTTCTGCCGGGGACATCGACGCTCAGGGCGTGCGCGCGTTGCACCTGATCCCCCCGCGGCAACTCGCCGACTGCGCTGAGTATCTGCGCCTGGGCAGCCAGTTCAGGGAAGGGTGCCGGTGCCTCCAGGGTGGAGAGATCAGTAGTCTCGGCCTGTTCCAGGGAGCGGCTGCGTAGCCAGGTGGCGAGTTCAGGTACGTCCTGTTCCCAGGGCAGATGCAGATGATGGAAGGGGCGTGGACGCCAGAACAACTGGTACTGGCGTAGAAAACTGTCCAGTGCCTGGAAGCGCGTTAGCAGATCGTCTGAGGTCAGGAAGGTGGCAGGCATGCTGGTTTGTGAGGCTGGCAACTCGGGCCGACTGTACAGGCAGCCCGGTTGGCTCAGCGACCCTGGCAGGCGTCGACGCGCAGCCAGCGTTCCAGCAGGCGGAAGGCGCGCACCAGCACGAAGGCGATGACGAGGTAGAACAGGCCGGCGGCAAAGAAGATCTCCACCGGCAGGTAGGTGCGCGCGATGATGGTGCGCGCCATGCCGGTCAGCTCCAGCAGGGTGACGGTGCTGGCCAGGGCGCTGGCCTTGAGCATCAGGATCACTTCGTTGCTATAGGCTGGCAGACCGATGCGCGCGGCACGGGGCAGGACGATATAGAGCATGGTCTTGGCCCGCGACATACCCAGCGCGCGCGCCGCTTCCACTTCTCCGGGCGGCACGGCCTGGATGGCGCCACGCAGAATCTCGGCGATGTAGGCGGCGGTGTGCAGGGTCATGGTGATCACGGCGCACCAGTACGGGTCGCGCAGATAAGGCCATAGTGGCCCCTGGCGCACGGCATCGAATTGCGCCAGACCGTAGTAAATCAGGAATAGCTGTACCAGCAGTGGCGTGCCACGGAAGAAGAAGATGTAGCCATAAGGCACGGCGCGCACGTACCAGTGCTTGGAGGCTCGCGCGATGCCCATGGGCAGCGCCAGGATCAGCCCGGCGACGACGGCGATACCCACCAGTTCCAGGGTCAGCAGGGCGCCCTCGGACAGGCGTGGTAGCCATTTGATGATGACGGCCCAGTTGAGGCTGGACAGGCTCGACCAGAGTCCATAGGCGACGAGCAGGCCGGCTGCGAGCCAGGCGATGATGGCAGCGTTTTTTCTCATGACGCGCTCCGCACGAAGCCACGGCTGGCACGCTTCTCGAGAGCATGCAGGCCGATCATGGCAAGCACGGTCAGGCCCAGGTAGATGAAGGCGGCGACCATATAGAAGGTGAACGGCTCCTTGCTGGCGGTTACGGCGATCTGCGAGCGACGCATGATTTCTTCCAGGCCGATCACTGACACCAGCGCGGTGTCCTTCATCAGGATCATGAACAGGTTACCCAGGCCGGGCAGGGCGATACGCCACATCTGCGGCAGGATCAGCTTCCAGAGAATACGAGCCTTGGACATACCCAGCGCCATGCCGGCTTCGCGGTGGCCCTTGGGAATCGCCAGGATGGCACCGCGGAACACCTCGGTGGCGTAGGCGCCGAAACACAGGCCAAGGGCAATGGTGCCCGCAGCGAAAGCGGAAAGCTCGAGGCTCTCGACGCCGAGCAGGTCAGCCAGGCTGCGCATCAGGCCGACCGTGCCGAAATAGATCAGCAGCACCCAGAGCAGTTCGGGCACGCCGCGTACGATGGTGGAGTAGCTGCCGCCGAGCCACTGCAGCGGCTTGTACGGCGAAGTCTTGGCCAGCGCGC
>CAZIZA010000001.1:0-51327 GCA_964543555.1 uncultured Pseudomonas sp. | reverse complement strand
AGCAGGCCGTTGAAAAACGTAGGCGAGGCAGCCAGTGCAAGGCAAAAACAGGCGAAAAAGCGCAGTTTACGAGTTGTAAATGAGCATTTTGAGCCTGTTTTTAACGCAGCAATGGCAACGCAGGTAGTTTTTCAACAGCCTGCTAGATCCAGCCACCCCACTGCAGCAACAGCAGACCTATATTGGTGGTGACCACCGCCACCAGGGTGGTGATGACGATGATGGCCGCTGCCAGCTCATGGTTGGCCCCCACTGCACGCGCCATGACGAAACTGGCCGCTGCGGTCGGGCTGGCGAAGTAGAGAAACAGGATCGCCAGATCCGCCCCGCGAAACCCCCACATCCAGGCACCCAAGGTCGCGATCAACGGCAGCCAGACCATCTTCATCAGGCTGGCACCGATGGCCACGCCACTGCTGCGCCGTAATGACGCCAAACTCAGGGTGCCACCAATACAGATCAGCGCCAGCGGCAGCGTCATCTGCGCGAAGTATTCAGCCGACGTCATCAGCCAGGCGGGTAGTGGGATCTGCCAATAAGCGAAAGGAACAGCCAGCAGAACACCAATGATCAGTGGGTTGATCAGGATGCTCTTGGCGATGGCCAGCGGCCCGGTCCTGGCACCCGGGCTGTAGATGGCAAGCACGATCGCCGAAAGCACGTTGTAACAGAGGATCACCACCCCACCGAGCACCGCACCGAGTGACAGGCCATAGTCACCATAAAGACTGGTGGCGAGGGCCAGGCCGATGATGCCGTTATTGCCACGAAAGGAGCCCTGGGTGTAGATGCCGCGATCCGCGAAGGTGATACGCCAGATCGCCCACCCCCAGGCCAGAGCGAAACAGACCAGGGTGGCAGCGACGAAGAACAGCAGCAGCGCGGGCTGCAACGCCGCACTCAGGTCGGCCCTGACGATACCAAGGAACAACAGGGTAGGCATGGTGCCGCGAAACACCAGGCTCGATGCAGTATCGATAAAAGCGCTGTCGATCCAGTGCAGGCGCTTGAGCACCACACCCAGAAACAGCATGGCGAACACGGGCGCGGTAATGGCAAGGGTGTGTGCAGCGACGGCGAGCATGGCCATACCACCAGGTTGTCTGACGACCTATGTTAGCTGGCTAAGCATTTATCGGCTACGGGAAACCGCACAGTCGCAGGGTGAAGGGCCGGCCGGCGATCCGCTTTCGCCCCGCGCGGGTAAACTCAGCCCATCCTCCTACCCTGAGCCTGCTGCTGGGCTAAAGCCCACCCTACAGCCTAAGGACAGCCTCTCCCGCGCCTCAGCGGCGCACCGGGCGCTTCTGCAACTTGCGCTGCAGGGTGCGGCGGTGCATGCCCAGAGCACGGGCAGTGGCAGAGATGTTGCCTTCATGCTCGGCCAGCACGCGCTGGATGTGCTCCCACTGCAGGCGATCGACCGACATCGGGTTTTCCGGTACCAGGCTGTCGAGGTCGGCATGCTGGGACAGCAGCGCGGTCAGCACGTCGTCGGCATCAGCCGGCTTGCACAGGTAATTGGCAGCGCCACGTTTGATCGCCTCCACTGCGGTGGCGATGCTCGAATAGCCGGTGAGGATCACCACACGCATCTCGGCGTCCAGTTCCAATAGCTTGGGCAGCAGCACCAGGCCGGAGTCACCTTCCATCTTCAGATCGACCACGGCGTAGTCGGGCAGGTCTTCCTTGGCCAGAGCCAGGCCTTCGTCAGCGCTGGAGGCCGTGGACACGCGCAGACCACGGCGGCTCATGGCACGCGCCATCACACGGGTGAAGGTAGGGTCGTCATCGACCAGCAGCAGATGGGGCTGCTCTTCACCGTCGAACAGGGATTCTTCGCTCATGCTGAGTTTTCCTTGTCAGGCCACGCCATAGGCGCGCGGCAACTTCAATTCGGTGAGGGTGCCGCCTTCCTCATGGTTATACAGCTTAACCGTGCCACCGGCACGGGTCACGCTGGCCTGACTGAGAAACAGGCCCAGGCCGAATCCCTTGCCCTTGGTGGTAAAGAACGGCCGCCCCAGTTGTTCGGCAATGGCCAGCGGTACACCCACACCATGATCACGAATGCTCAGACGCAGCCACTGGTGATCCCAGTCCAGACGAATGTCGAGTTTGTCCGGACAAGCATCTGCTGCGTTATTGAGCAAATTCAACAGCGCCTGGGTGAGATCGGCCGGCGGCATGATGCGCGGCGGCGTGCCACGGCCCAGACATTGATAACGGTAGCTGGCCTCAGGGCGCATCAGATGCCAGCGATTGAGGGTGGTTTCCAGCCACTCGACACAGGATTGCTCCACCACCGCCTGGCGCCGGTCATTCTCGGCAGCACGCACCAGTTGCTGCAGGGTGAACTTGCACAGTTTCACCTGCTCCTGCAGCAGGGCCAGATCATCCTGCAGCGCCGGGGTGTCGCGGTACTCCTGGCGTAACTCCTTGAGTAGCACGCTCATGGTGCCCAGCGGCGTACCCAGCTCATGAGCGGCGCCAGCGGCCTGAGTGGCCACGGCCAATAGCTGCTGGTCACGCAGGCTTTCCTCACGTCGCTCGGCGCGCAGCTCATCCTGACGGCGCAATTCCTCGGCCATTTTGGCAACGAAGAACGTGATCAGCGCAGCGGACAACGCGAAGCTCAGCCACATGCCGTAAACCAGCAGACTCTCACGTGCGGCCGGCAATTCGAGCGGGTGGGTCCATACCAGCAGCAGGGTATAACCGGCCAAGGCCAGGCCGGCGAGAACGATGGTGAACATCCACGGCAGGGTCGCTGCGGCGATGGTCAGCGGCACCAGGTAATAGGACACGAAGGGATTGGTCGAGCCCCCCGAGTAATACAGCAGCACGCTGTGGATGATCAGGTCGCAGCCCAACTGCACGGCATACTCCACCTCGGTCACCGGCCATGGACCACGCAGGCGCAAGGCGGTGCCCAGGCACACCAGCAGAGAAATGCCGAGCGTGACCGATAACTCCAGCCAAGGCAGCGGCAGCATACCGGACTTGTAGGCAAGGCCGACCGAGCCGGCCTGGGCAGCCAGCACCAGGATACGGATAAGGGTCAGGCGCCAGAGGTTCTGACGACTGGCAGAGAGAAGCTGAACGGGTTCGAGCATGGCGACTCCAATGGTTGCGCCGAGTATAACCAAGCCTGCTGCGGCCTTGCGCCGCTGCGGCAACCAGCCGCAGATACAACACTCCGCCTCAGACTGAAAAAATTGCATCGGCTTAACCCGGATAGACACCCGCTTTCGTCTACCCTCGGGAAACGGCCATAAGGCCACAGAAAAAGGAACTGCACCATGCGCACCATGCCCCGTATCGCCACCACCCTCGCCCTCATCGCTGCCAGCCTGACCAGCACTGGCCTGCTGGCGGCCGAGGCGCGCTACAACCAGATCGCCCTGCGTGCGGAGGTCAATCAGGAAGTGGCGCACGACCTGATGCACGTCACCCTCTACAGCGAATCGCAAAATGCTGACCCGGCCAAGCTGGCCGCCGAGATCACCCACACTCTCAACCAGACCCTGGAGCAGGCTCGCAAGGTGAGCGGTGTGGCGGTCAAGCTGGGTAGCCGCAACAGCTACCCGGTGTATGACGACAAGGGCCAGCAGATCACGGCCTGGCGCGAGCGTGCCGAGGTGCGCCTGGAGAGTGCAGACTTCGCCCGCCTGTCCACCCTGACCGGCGAGCTGCTGCAATCGATGAAGATAGCCGGCATGGACTTCAGCATCGCCACCGGCACCCGCAAGACGCGCGAAGACGCCATGCTCAAGGACGCCGTCAATGCCTTCAGGGCGCGCGCGCAACTGGCCACCGAAGCGCTCGGCGGCCAGGGCTATAAACTGGTCAGCCTGAGCCTCAACACGGGCGGTTTCCAGCCACCCCAGGCCATGCGCAACTTCGAGGCCAAGGGCATGGCGATGATGGACGCAGCCAGCACACCGCAGATCGAAGCCGGTACCAGCCAGGTCACGGTCAGCGCCGATGGCGTTATCGAAGTGCAGATGCCCTGAACCTCGCCTCAATACAAAGCAGCGCCGTTATCGACAGATAACGGCTTTTCGCCATCTTTTCGCGTCATATTGTCATAAATGCGACAGCAAGTTACAACGCTGTAGCGCGACCCATTTTCTGCGCAACGAAACACTTGCCTCGGGCACAAGGCCTGCATAGTTTCGGCGGAGGTCTCCATAAGAGACTCCTCAGGGATCACAACCACAACAACGATGAGGTCATGATGCGCAAGAACGCCATTATCCAGGCTTTGCTTACCGCTGGGCTGATAGCCAGCGCTCCTCTCGCCAGCGCCGCCAACCTGGTGTTTTGTTCCGAAGGCAGCCCCGCGGGCTTCGACCCGGGCCTGTACACCACCGGCACCGATTTTGACGCCGCCGCGGAAACCATATTCAACCGTCTGACCCAGTTCGAACGCGGCGGCACCCAGGTCGAGCCCGGCCTGGCGCAAAGCTGGGAAGTGTCCGACGACGGCCTGACCTACACCTTCAAGCTGCGCCCCGGTGTGAAGTTCCACACCACCGAGTATTTCACGCCCAGCCGTACCTTCAACGCCGACGACGTGCTGTTCACCTTCCAGCGCATGCTCGACAAGGATCATCCGTTTCGCAAGGCGTACCCCAGCGAATTCCCCTACTTCACCGACATGGGCATGGACAGCAACATCGCCAAGCTTGAAAAGCTCGATGACATGACCGTGCGTTTCACCCTCAACGACGTGGACGCCGCCTTCGTTCAGAACCTGGCGATGAGCTTTGCCTCGATCCAGTCCGCCGAATACGCCGACCAGTTGCTCAAGGCCGGCAAGGCCGCCGACATCAACCAGAAGCCCGTTGGCACCGGCCCTTTCGTGTTCAGTCGTTATCAAAAGGACGCAGTCATCCGTTACAAGGGCAACCAGGATTACTGGAAGCCCGAGGATGTGAAGATCGACAACCTGATCTTCGCCATCAACACCGATGCCTCCGTGCGCATGCAGAAACTGCGCGCGGGCGAATGCCACGTGACCCTGTTCCCGCGTCCGGCCGATATCGCTTCGCTGCAGCAGGATGCCAACCTGCAGATGCCCGAGCAGGCCGGCTTCAACGTCGGCTACATCGCCTACAACGTCACGCATCCGCCGTTCGACAAGCTGGAAGTACGCCAGGCGCTGGATATGGCAGTGAACAAACAGGCCATCCTCAACGCGGTCTACCAGGATGCGGGGCAACTGGCGGTCAACGGCATGCCACCGACCCAGTGGTCGTATAACGAGGACATCAAGGACCCGGCCTTCGACCCGGAAAAAGCCAAGGAGCTGCTCAAGGCCGCAGGCGTCAAGGAAGGCACCGAAATCACCCTCTGGGCCATGCCGGTACAGCGCCCGTACAACCCCAACGCCAAGCAGATCGCCGAGATGCTGCAGGCTGACTGGGCCAAGATCGGCATCAAGGCACGCATCGTCAGCTACGAATGGGGCGAGTACCTCAAACGCGCCAAGGCCGGCGAGCATGACGCCATGCTGATCGGCTGGAGTGGCGACAACGGCGACCCGGACAATTGGCTTGGTACTCTTTATGGCTGCGACGCGGTCGACGGTAACAACTTCTCCAAGTGGTGCTTCGAGGACTATGACAAGTTGGTCAAGGCCGCCAAACGCACCAATGACGTGGCCGAACGCACCGAGCTGTACAAACAGGCACAGGTGATCCTCAAGCGCGAGGTCCCCATCACCCCGCTGGCGCACTCCACCGTGTACCAGCCAATGCGCAAGGACGTGCAGGACTTCCGCATCAGCCCGTTCGCACTGAACTCCTTCTATGGCGTAAGCATCGGCAGGTGATGGCAGGGCGGCGTGTCTGCGGACACGCCGCTTGTGGCTGGCGGCACGTCGCCGCGCGCCCCATCCGTTTCTTCAACAGCACCGGACCATGCAGCCCGATGCCTGCTTCCGCTCTATGGAGTAAAACCGCCTGATGCTGTCCTTCATCGCCAGACGTCTGGGGCTGTTGATCCCCACTTTTTTCGGCGTCACCCTGCTGACCTTCGCCCTCATCCGCCTGATCCCTGGTGACCCAGTGGAAGTGATGATGGGTGAACGTCGCGTCGACCCGCAAATGCACGCTCAGGCCATGGAACGCCTGGGCCTGAACAAACCGCTGTATGCGCAGTACTTCGACTATATCGGCCAGCTTGCCCAGGGCAATCTGGGCGAGTCGTTGCGTTCTCGCGAGAGCGTATGGAAGGAGTTTCTCACCCTGTTCCCCGCCACCGTCGAGTTGGCCCTGGCCGCCCTGCTGTTCGCCGGCACCCTGGGGGTGATCGCCGGGGTGATCGCCGCCCTTAAACGCGGCTCGCTGTTCGACCATGGCGTGATGGGCATATCGCTGACCGGCTATTCCATGCCGATCTTCTGGTGGGGCCTGCTGCTGATCATGTTCTTCTCGGTCAACCTGGGCTGGACACCGGTTTCCGGGCGCATCGACCTGCTCTACGACATACCGCCGGTGACCGGCTTCATGCTGATCGACACCCTGCTCACCGACGAGCCCGGCGCCTTCACCGACGCCCTGCGCCACCTGATCCTGCCGGCCATCGTGCTCGGCACCATCCCGCTGGCGGTGATCGCACGGATGACCCGTTCAGCCATGCTCGAAGTGCTGCGCGAGGACTATATCCGCACCGCGCGGGCCAAGGGCCTGTCGCCGGCACGCGTGGTGTTCGTGCACGGCCTGCGCAACGCACTGATCCCGGTGCTGACGGTGTTCGGCCTGCAGGTCGGCGCGCTGCTGGCCGGCGCCGTGCTGACCGAAACCATCTTCTCCTGGCCCGGCATCGGCAAATGGCTGATCGAAGCCATCGGCGCCCGCGACTACCCGGTGGTGCAGAACGGCATCCTGCTGATTGCCTGCCTGGTGATTCTGGTCAACTTCATCGTGGATATCCTCTATGGCCTGGCCAATCCACGCATCCGTCATCAGAAGTAAGGAAGGCGCCATGCATCACCACATCGTTTGCGTAGGGTGGATGACGCTCTTTTCATCCACCAAGCGAAGACAACGGTGGACAGGTAAAGCATCGCCCACCCTACGGGAGGTGCGCCCATGACTACCTCAACAACCCTCGACCAGAGCCTGCTCTACCCCTCGCCGCTCAAGGAGTTCTGGCAGGCCTTTGCCCACAACAAGGGCGCTGTCGCCGGCCTGGCGTTCATGCTGGTGATGGTGTTCTGCGCGCTGTTCGCCCCCTGGATCGCGCCGCATGACCCGAGCGAGCAGTACCGCGACTTCCTGCTCACCCCGCCAGTGTGGCTGGACGGTGGCCAATGGCAATTTTTACTCGGCACCGACGAGCTGGGCCGCGACCTGCTTTCGCGCTTGATTCACGGCGCACGCCTGTCGCTGCTGATTGGTCTGGCGTCGGTGCTGCTGTCGCTGATTCCCGGCATCCTCCTGGGGCTGGTCGCCGGCTTTTTCCCGCGCCTGCTCGGCCCCGGCATCATGCGCCTGATGGACATCATGCTGGCCCTGCCCTCGCTGCTGCTGGCGGTGGCTATCGTGGCCATCCTCGGCCCCGGGCTGATCAACACCATCTTCGCCATCGCCATCGTTTCGCTGCCAGCTTACGTGCGCCTGACCCGCGCAGCAGTGATGGGTGAGCTGAACCGCGACTATGTCACCGCCGCCCAACTGGCCGGTGCCAGCTTGCCCCGGCTGATGTTCATCACCGTACTGCCCAACTGCATGGCACCGTTGATCGTGCAGGCCACCCTGAGTTTTTCCTCGGCGATTCTCGACGCCGCCGCGCTGGGCTTTCTCGGCCTCGGCGTACAGCCGCCGACACCCGAGTGGGGCACCATGCTGGCCTCGGCGCGCGACTACATCGAACGTGCCTGGTGGGTGGTGACGCTGCCCGGCCTGGCGATTCTGCTCAGCGTGCTGGCGATCAACCTGATGGGGGACGGCCTGCGTGATGCGCTCGACCCGAAACTCAAGAATGCGCAGTGAGGAGCCCGGAATGAGAATGTGCATAACCCGAACTGTCTCGGTGCACACGGTGCCCTCTACCCCAACGGTGATGCCAACGGCGCGCCGTTGCGTAGGGTGGATGACGCTCTTTTCATCCACCATGCACGTACGACGGTGGACAGGTGAAGCGTTGTCCATCCTACGGCAGGAGGCACGCCCATGAGCCTGCTGAATATCCGCAACCTCTCTGTGCGTTTCGGCACTGCCGAGGCCGTGCCGGTGGTCGACGGCCTCGATCTGAGCGTGGAAAAGGGCGAAGTGCTGGCCATCGTCGGTGAGTCCGGCTCCGGCAAGTCAGTGACCATGATGGCCCTGATGGGCCTGATCGACGCCCCCGGCATCGTCCAGGCCGACTGCCTGCAGTTCGACGGCACCGACATGCTGCGCCTGAAGGGCCGCCAGCGCCGGCACATCGTCGGCAAGGATCTGGCGATGGTCTTCCAGGACCCGATGACCGCCCTCAATCCCAGCTACACCGTGGGTTTCCAGATCGAGGAAGTGCTGCGCCAGCACCTCGGTCTGAAAGGCAAGGCGGCGCGCGCCCGTGCCCTGGAGCTGCTGGAGCGGGTCGAGATTCCCGGCGCCGCCAGCCGCCTCGATGCCTATCCACACCAACTGTCCGGGGGCATGAGCCAGCGTGTGGCCATCGCCATGGCGATTGCCGCCGAGCCCAAGCTGCTGATCGCCGACGAACCCACCACCGCACTGGACGTGACCATTCAGGCGCAGATCATGGAGTTGCTGCTGGATCTGCAGCGCGATCAGGGCATGGCTCTGGTGCTGATCACCCACGACCTGGCTGTGGTCGCCGAAACCGCTCAGCGCGTGTGCGTGATGTACGCCGGCCAGGCGGTGGAACTGGGCCAGGTACCGACCTTGTTCGATGCCCCCAGCCATCCCTATACCGAAGCGCTGCTCAAAGCCATCCCGGAACACAGCGCAGGCGCCAGCCGCCTGGCCACCCTGCCGGGCATCGTGCCGGGCCGCTATGACCGTCCACTGGGTTGCCTGCTGTCGCCGCGCTGCCCCTATGTGCAGCCACGTTGCCGTGACGAGCGGCCAGCGCTGGATGCACACGACCGTGGCGCCGCACGCTGCTTTTTTCCTCTTCACCCTACGGCGGAGGTGGCCTGATGAGTACCGTACTTCAAGCCCGTGAGCTGACCCGCCACTACAGCGTTTCGCGTGGCCTGTTCCAACCGGCAGCCACGGTGCAGGCGCTCAATGGCGTGTCCTTCAGTCTGCAGGCTGGCAAAACCCTGGCGGTGGTCGGCGAGTCCGGCTGTGGCAAGTCGACCCTGGCCCGCGCCCTGACCCTGATCGAAGAGCCCAGCGCCGGTAGCCTGCAGATCGCCGGGCGCGAGGTAACCGGCGCCAGCAAAGCCGAGCGCAAGCAGTTGCGCCGCGACGTGCAGATGGTGTTCCAGAACCCCTACGCCTCACTCAACCCACGGCAGAAGATCGGCGATCAACTGGCCGAACCGCTGCTGATCAACACCGAGCTGTCGCGCGCCGAACGCCGTGAGACAGTACAGGCGATGATGCAGCAGGTGGGCCTGCGTCCCGAGCACTACGCACGTTACCCGCACATGTTCTCCGGCGGTCAGCGCCAACGCATCGCCCTGGCCCGCGCCATGATGCTGCAGCCCAAGGTGCTGGTGGCGGACGAACCGACCTCGGCACTGGACGTGTCGATCCAGGCACAGGTGCTCAACCTGTTCATGGACCTTCAGGAGCAGTTCGCCACCGGCTATGTGTTCATCTCGCACAACCTCGCGGTGGTGCGCCACGTCGCCGATGATGTGCTGGTGATGTACCTCGGCCGCCCGGTGGAAATGGGCCCGGCCGCAGCGCTATACGCCCGCCCACTGCACCCTTACACCCGCGCCCTGCTGTCAGCGACACCGGCGATTCATCCCGCTCCGGACAAGCCTCGACTGAAAATCAGCGGTGAGTTGCCCAACCCGCTGAATCCGCCCTCCGGCTGCGCCTTCCACAAGCGCTGCCCGCACGCCGACGAACGCTGCCGCAGCGAACGTCCGGAGCTGCGCCTGATCGATGCACGGCAGGTGGCCTGCCATCATGTCGAGCGCATCGTCGACTGACCCCTGCGATGGCCACGCAGGTCGCTAGGTTCTGTACGAAAACTGCCTGCGCTCGGTGATGCTTCGTTAAAAACAGGTTCGGAATGCTCATTTACAGCTCGTAAACTCGAATGCGAGCCCAGTCCGTTCCTCACCTGTTTTTGCCTCGCCTGACCTTCGCTCGACGACTTTTCGTACAGAACCTAGTGTCTCTTCAACCATGGAGTATCGGTTCAGCGCCCGGCTTTCGTGGGAGGGACTTTAGCCGCGAGCGACTTTGAATGCGCCAAAAGCGTCGCGGCTGAAGCCCCTCCCACGGTTCAAGGCAGCGACAGATCATTCGTGTCGCGACACTAGGGTGCTGTGGGCCGAATCGGTCGTGCACGGCAGACGCGGTGCAGCGCTGCGCATAGCGCACCCTGCACGCGCTGGCATTACGTTATGGCGCCGCTGGCAGAGTCAGCTCGATGCTTTCCGCCAGCGAGTCCTCCAGGCGCTGCAACTCGACTTCCACGGCGGCAGCGTCGTCGGCCAGGGTTGCAGCGATCTGCAGAAGCTCCGCTGTCACTTCAACGAAAGCCAGCACCACCATGGGATCGAAGCGCGTGCCGCTGGCGGCGCAGATCCGCGAAACGGCCTGTTCCGAGCTGATCGGCGGCAGATAGGCATGCTGACAAGTCAGCTCTTCGAAGTACCCGACCAGCGCCATCAGCCTTGCCGACAGTGGAATCTGCTCACCACTCAGCCCCTGCGGATAGCCCTGGCCATCCCAGCGCTCATGCTGGCTGTAGACGATATCCTTGGCGTCGGAGAGAAAGTCGCTGATGCTGCCCAGCTTGCGTTCGGCCCGCTCCAGGGCATCACGCCCGGCGAGCACGCCCTCGCGGAGCAGGCGCAGGTCATTTTCGTCCGGCTCGCCATGGCTGAGCAGCACGCGATCAGGCAGGGTCAGCCGGTCGATCACATGCAGCCTGGCCGACTTGCCCAACTGGACAATACGCACCTCGCTCAATGACGCAGACAAGGCCGGCTGCTGCCGTGCAAATGCAGCAGCCAGGCAGGTCATGTAGCGTTCGATACGCTCCAGACGGCGACTGCGCGGGTTGTCGCGCATCACCGCGACACTGGCCATGGCCTCTATGGTGACATCCTGCAAAAGCTGGATATCACGCGTGCGCCGCTTGACTTCCAGCTCCAGGTATTCGTTCTTGTCACGCAGGTAGTCGGTGGCCGCCTTGAGCTGTAACTGCGCCTGCACCCGGGCGAGCACGATGGGCGGACTCACCGGCTTGGTGATGTAGTCGGCGGCACCGAGATCGAAACCCAACTGCTCGTCGGCAGCGTCGGTACGGCCCGTCACCAGAATCAACGGGATATGGCGGGTTTGAGGGTCGCTACGCAGCTCTCTGCACAATGCATAGTCATCCTGCCAACTGAGCAGGATCAGATCCGGCTGAGGTCGCGCCCTGGCCGCCTGCAGTGCCTCATCATTGCCAACCAGGCTCACCTGATAACGATCAGCCAGCAGCGCCCCCAGGCGCTGGCGCGCATCCACGGCATCGTCCACCACCAGAATCAGTTCCTGCTCCGGCCTATCGAGCATCCCGCGCATGGCGATCTCCTGCGGCATCTGCCTGCTTATCATTAAAGGTGCTGAGCCGTGTTTACGCTCAGGCCATCAGACCAATGACCTCACCCGGGGTTTGAAAGTGCAATGCGGATTGGCAATGCGCCAGGGGCAGCCGACAATCACTGCGTGACCCTCTTCAGGAAGGCTTGATCCATGCTCGAGTACACACGCTGTTGGCAGGCTGTATGCGAGCGCGATGCGGCGTTCGATGGGCGCTTCGTCTTCGCGGTAGGCAGCACGGGTATCTATTGCCGGCCCAGCTGTCCTGCACGGCGGCCACGGCGCGACAACGTCAGCTTTTACCCTGACGCAGGCAGCGCCGAGGCGGGCGGTTATCGCCCCTGCAAACGCTGCTCGCCACAAGGCCTGAGTCCGGCGCAACAGCTCGATGCCCTGGTCGCTGCGGCCTGTCACCTGCTTAGCGGCGAACAGCGACTGACCCTGCCACAACTGGCAGCACGCATTGGCTTGTCTGCCTCGCATCTGGCCCGTGCATTCAAGGCGCGCACGGGCGTGACACCCAACGTCTGGGCCGCCGCCCTGCGCCGACGACGCCTGGAAACCCATCTGCCACAGGCAGACAGTGTGCTCGACGCGGCATTGGCCGCCGGCTATGGCGGCACCCGTGCACTCTATGAGCAGCCACAGGCCATGAGCCCGGCCCGGCGCCGCCAGCAGGGCGTGGGAGAACGCCTGCGTTACACCATTGCCCCATGCCCGCTCGGCCAGGTGCTACTGGCCAGCAGCGACAAAGGTGTGTGTGCCCTATTGCTTGCGGATGAGCCGGACGTTTTGCGTGACGAGCTGCAACAACGCTTTGCCGCTGCGCAGCTCGAAGAGGATGCAGCGGGACTGCATGACTGGCTGCAGCGGGTACTGGAGCAACTCGAAGAGCCTCAGCGCGCCGCCAACCTGCCGCTGGACATTCGTGGCACAGCGTTTCAGCTGCGCGTCTGGCAAGCACTGCAGCGTATACCCTGCGGTGAGACGCGCAGTTATACCGAGCTGGCCGGGCCGTTACAGAGCCATCCACGCGCCGTGGCGCGCGCCTGCGCCAGCAATACCATCGCCCTGCTGCTGCCGTGCCACCGCGTAGTAGCCAGTGATGGCAGCCTCAGCGGCTATCGCTGGGGACTACAGCGCAAGAGACAGTTGCTGGCGCGCGAAAGCGAGGATCACTGAGCACACCTGATGCATCATGCAGACTGCCCACTACAACCACGGCCAGGGCATACAGATCGACACGCGGGTAAAACTGTCCACCGGGTCATGAAAAGGCCGGAAAGACCATAAATTCACCCGGCAAAATCTAGCTGCTATGATGCGCGGCTTTTGCGAAATCGAGCCATTTTCCGGCCCATACGGACCAATGTGCCTTGCTTTGCGCAAACCATTTTCGGCGCGTTCGCGCCTCGGGGGAGCCACCATGCTGGAAAGACTGTTCCAACTCAATGCGCACAACACCACGGTGCGCACCGAAGTCCTGGCCGGGATCACCACCTTCCTGACCATGGCCTACATCCTCTTCGTCAACCCCAATATGCTGGCCGAGACGGGGATGGATCATGGCGCCGTATTCGTCGCCACCTGCCTGGCGGCCGCCATCGGGTCGCTGGTCATGGGCCTTTTGGCCAACTACCCGATCGCCCTGGCGCCCGGCATGGGGCTCAACGCCTTCTTCACCTACACCGTGGTGATGACCATGGGCTACAGCTGGCAGACCGCCCTGGGCGCGGTGTTTCTCTCCGGCGCGATCTTCTTCCTGCTGTCGATCTTCAAGATCCGCGAGTGGATCATCAACAGCATCCCACTGGCCCTGCGCGCGGGTATCGCCGCCGGTATCGGCCTGTTCCTGGCGATCATCGCACTGAAGAACGCCGGCATCGTGGTGGATAACCCGGCCACCCTGGTCGGCCTTGGCGACATGAGCAAGGGCGGCGCGCTACTGGCCTGCCTGGGCTTTTTCGTCATCGCCGGGCTGGCCTATCGCAAGGTCACCGGCGCCGTGATGATCGGCATTCTGCTGGTTACCGGGCTGTCCATCGCACTGGGCCTGTCCGAGCTGCCCGGCGTGGTGTCGATGCCGCCGTCGCTCATGCCAACCCTGCTGCAACTGGATATCGCCGGGGCGCTGGATATCGGCCTGATCAGCGTGATCTTCGCCTTCCTCTTCGTCGACCTGTTCGACACCTCCGGCACCCTGGTGGGTGTGGCGCAGAAGGCCAACCTGCTGGACAAGGACGGCAAGATGCCGCGCCTGGGCCGCGCCCTGCTGGCCGACAGCACCGCGACCATGGCCGGTGCCGCGCTGGGCACCAGCACCACCACCAGCTACATCGAGTCTGCGGCCGGCATCAGCACTGGCGGACGTACCGGCCTGACCGCCTGTGTGGTCGCCGCGCTGTTCTTGCTCAGCCTGTTCTTCGCCCCGCTGGCCGGCTCGGTGCCCGCTTACGCCACCGCACCGGCGCTGCTGTTCGTCGCCGTATTGATGATGAGCAGCCTGGCGCAGATCGACTGGGACGACCTGACCGTCGCCGCCCCGGTGGTGGTCGCGGCCCTGGCCATGCCACTGACCTTCTCCATCGCCAACGGCATCGCCTTCGGCTTCATCGCCTGGACAGCGGTCAAGGTACTGGCCGGCCGCTGGCGTGAGCTGAACCCGGCAATGTGGGTGCTCTCGGCCCTGTTCGTGGTCAAGCTGGCCTACTTCGCCTGATCAGCACACAAGGTAGGCGGCAATAGGTGTCATGATCGTTCCCACGCTCCGCGTGGGAACGCCTCCCCGGACGCTCCGCGTCCAGCGCCACCAATGATCGACGACAACGGCACGCCGGCAACGGAGCCGCTACAATGGCGCCCCGTTTTC
The DNA here is from genome assembly GCA_964543555.1 of uncultured Pseudomonas sp. Taxonomy (GTDB): domain Bacteria; phylum Pseudomonadota; class Gammaproteobacteria; order Pseudomonadales; family Pseudomonadaceae; genus Aquipseudomonas. Next base: position 36,720 of record CAZIZA010000001.1, on the reverse strand, counting down.
CTGCCCGCATGAGTGACCGATGAGCCGCCCCGCATTCGACCCCGCCACCTACGACGCCCAACTCGCCGAGAAGAAGGCCCGCCTGGTCGAACTGCTGGCGCCCTTTGCCGCACCAGAGCCTGCGGTGTTCGACTCACCGCGCGAGCACTACCGCATGCGCGCCGAATTTCGCCTGTGGCGTGAAGACGGCCAGCGCCACTACGCGATGTTTGCGCCGGGCGATAAGCACACACCTATCCTGCTCGACGACTTCCCCATTGCCAGCGTGCGCATCAACGAGTTGATGCCGCGCCTGCGCGCTGCCTGGCAGGCCAGCGAAGCGCTGTCGTTCAAACTGTTCCAGGTCGAGTTCCTCACCACCCTGGCCGGCGATGCGCTGATCACCCTGGCCTACCACCGCCCACTGGACGAGGCCTGGCAAGCCGAGGCGGAAAAGCTGGCCGCCGCGCTGAACGTCAGCCTGGTCGGTCGCTCACGCGGCCAACGCCTGGTGATTGGTCGCGACTATGTGGAAGAAGAATTGACCGTGGCCGGACGCAGCTTCCGCTACCGCCAACCGGAAGGTGCCTTCACCCAGCCCAATGGCCGGGTGTGCGAGAAGATGCTCGGCTGGGCCTATGACGTGCTTGGCGAGCGTAACGACGATCTGCTGGAGCTGTATTGCGGCAACGGCAACTTCACCCTGCCGCTGGCTACCCGCGTACGTCGCGTGCTGGCCACCGAGATCAGCAAGACCTCGGTGAATGCCGCCCTGGCCAATCTGACTGACAACGGCGTGAACAACGTCGAGCTGGTGCGCCTGTCCGCCGAAGAGCTGACCCAAGCGCTCAACGAAGTGCGCCCGTTCCGCCGCCTGGCCGGCATCGACCTGAAAAGCTACGACTTCGGCAGCGTCTTCGTCGATCCGCCACGCGCGGGCATGGACCCGGATACCTGTGAGCTGACCCGGCGTTTCGAGCGCATCCTGTACATCTCCTGCAACCCGGAAACCCTGGCCGCCAACATCGCCCAGCTCGCCGACACCCACAAGGTGACACGCTGCGCCCTGTTCGACCAATTCCCCTACACCCACCATATGGAAGCGGGTGTGCTGCTGGAACGGCGCTGAACCGCCCTTCGTAGCCCGGATGCAATCCAGGGTGTGGATTGCATCCGGGCTACGGCTCAGTGTGACACGCCGCGCAACGCCCACCAGGCCAAAGCGGCCGAGAGCACCTCGAGCAGCAGCGCGTAGAGATTGAAGGTCTGCTGCGCGCCGCCATCCAGCCACAGCCCGGCAAAGCGTGCCAGCGCCAGCACGCTGTACAGCAACACCAGCAGAAGCAACGCCGGGCGCAGCAGATCCAGCCGCAGCAGTGCCATCACCAGGTAGGCAGCAAGCCCCAACTGCAGCCCACCGTAATAGGCACGCACCTCCGTCACAGCGGCATTGCCCATCAGCAGTGCGCCGCTGAAACTGGCCATTTCCTCGGGACGGATGAAATACGCCAGCCCCAATCCAGTCAGGGCAGCGATCTGGATCAACAGGACGATTCGGGCAAACAGCATCGGCAGGCTCCTGATCATCAACGTGAGGGCCAGCATAGGCGCACCTGATCGCGACGCATAGTCGCAAGCACTTGGGCCACGTCGGCAGCGGCGCTATGCTCAGCGCTCAATCACCCGGAGCCTTGCCATGCGTCGTTCCCTGCTCGCCCTCTGCCTCTTCACCAGCCTGGCAAATGCCAGCGAGCCCCTGAGCATTGATGTACACCGCGATGCCAACTGCGGCTGCTGCAAGGCCTGGATCAGTCACTTGCAGGACAACGGCTTCACCGTCAACGATCACGTCGAGACCGACATGAGCGCCGTCAAACAACAGCTGGGTGTACCGCCACGTCTGGCGTCGTGCCATACCGGGGTGATCGACGGCAAGTTCGTCGAAGGCCACGTCCCGGCTGCCGACATTCTCAAGCTGCGCGAACGTGTCGACCTGATCGGCGCCGCCGTACCCGGCATGCCCATGGGTTCTCCGGGCATGGAGTACGGCGACCGTGTCGACCCCTATCAGGTGATTGGCCTGGACAAGCAGCAGCAGGATGTAGTGCTCAGCGACTACCCCGGCAACTGACGCAGCTCAGACCACGAAACGCCTGCACCACCAGGCCATAGCGCAGGCACCCGTGCCGCACAGGGCAATCACCAGTGCCATGGGCACTGCCGAGCCATCATGCAGCACAGCCACCAGCGCCGCGGCACTGGCCGCCACGCTGAACTGCATGCTGCCCAGCAGACCCGAGGCGCTGCCGGCATGACGCCCCTGCCCGGCCATGGCGCAGGCCGTGGCATTGGGCAGCACGCAGCCCAGACAGGCCACGCAGATGAACAACGGAATCATCAGTGGCCACAGCTGAGCCGGCTGTATCCAGGCCAGCAACAGCAGGCTCAGGGCGCTGAGCAGATACACCAGAACCATGCGCTGCAACCACAGCACCGGGCCACCGCGCCGCACCAGGCGCGCATTGACCTGCGCCATGACCACGAAGCCTGCTGCATTAGTGCCGAACAGCCAGCCATAGTGCTCGGCCGGCACGCCGTACAGTTCGATAAACACGAAGGGCGAGCCGGCGATGTAGGCGAACATCCCCGCCATGGCGACACCGCCAACCAGGCTGTAGCCCATGAACGGGACATTGCCGAGCAACGCGCGGTACTGGCCGAAAGCCCCACTCAGCGGCGCGGGCTGCAGATGCTGCGGGCGCGTCTCCGGTAAGCAGAACAACACAGCCAGCAGGCACAACCCTGAGAAAATCGCCAGGCTGTAAAAAATCCATGGCCAGCCCAACGTATTGAGCAACAGGCCGCCCCCCAGAGGCGCCAGGATTGGTGCCAGCCCCATCACCAGCACCAATTGCGAAAAGACCTTGGCAGAGGCCAACGGATCGCACAGGTCACGCACCACCGCGCGGGTGATCACCATCCCGGCGCAGCCACCCAGCGCCTGAATGAAACGCGCAGCGATCAGCCACTCCAGACTGGCTGCCCGCGCACACGCCAGCGATGCCGCCGTGAACAGCGCCACGCCCACCAACAGTGGCACGCGCCGGCCGAAGCGATCGGCCAGCGGGCCATAGAACAACTGACCAATGGCGATGCCGACGAAATAGGCCGCCAGCGACAGCTGCACGTGCTCGACATCAGTGGCGAACTGCTGGGCCAGAACCGGGAAGCTTGGCAGGTAGAAATCGATGGCCAGCGGGCCAAAGGCGCACAGTGCGCCAAGAATAAGAAGGGTACGCAGGTTCATGAGCATTCCGGACTATTTGTTAGCCGGCTAATCATCTCACTGTTCGCCCAGCCCACGAAAGGCCAGCCACTGCAGCGCCTTGTGCGTGATGCTTCGCCAGAATCGTGCGGCTCCGACCCAGGGGCATCGCAGCAGGTAAAACAGGGTAGCCACCAGCAAGCGGGACAAAATCGGTAAACTCGTCAGCTTCTGAGCCCAGTTTTATCACCCGGATCACCATGCGCCGAACCAAAGAAGATGCGGAGAAAACCCGCCACGCCATCCTCGCGGCTGCCGAGCAGCTGTTCCTCGAACGCGGGGTCGCCCATACCAGCCTGGAGCACATCGCCCGGCATGCCGGTGTAACGCGCGGTGCGGTCTACTGGCACTTTCAGAACAAGGCCCACCTGTTCCACGAAATGCTCAACCAGGTCCGCCTGCCGCTGGAACCCCTGGCCGAACAACTGGCCGCTGTCGATGGTCTGTCATCGCTGCAACTGCTACGCGATCTGTGCATCGAGGCCATGGCCAACCTGGTACTGGACGAGCAGCGCCGGCGCATTCTCACCGTGCTGCTGCGCCGTTGCGAATTTACCGAAGAACTGCGCGAGGCCGAGGAACGGCACGAGGCCTTCGTCAATCAGTTCATCGCCCTGTGTCAACAACAGTTCGCCCTGCCCACGGTGCAGCCCTACCTGCAAGCCGGCATCAGCCCGCGCCTGGCTTCGCGAACGCTGCATGCGTTGCTCGTTGGCCTGTTCAGCGACTGGCTGCGCGACCCCAATCTGTTCGACGCGCAAACCGATACGCCAGCCATGGTCGACAGCTGCTTTCGCGGCCTGCTGAAACAATGGCCCTGGGTCGAGTCGCAGCGCGACGGCTAGGCAGGCGTGACCTCATAACCTTCCTCATGGATCGCGGCCTGTATCTGGGCGGCGTCCAGGGTGCTTTCGACAGATACCAGCCCTGCGGCCAGATCGACTTCGACCCTGGCCGCCTGATCCAGCGCCTGGATCGCCTGAGTCACGGCGCGTACGCAATGGCCGCACGACATTCCACTGACCTTGAACTGCTGCATGTGCACACTCCTTGAAAGACGAGGCGATGGGTGTAGTCTCGACCTTGCCACGGTGGCAAGGTCAAGCCCTTGCTACCGATCATTCGCCTGGTTTGCCCTTGAGGACCCTCGCCATGCGCCCACTCCGTTTCGTCCTTGTACTGCTGCTGGCACCTCTGGCTCAAGCCGAACCGCTGGCACCGCTACCCTCGACCAGCCAGGGTGAAGGCTACGCAGTGCTGATCGTCTCACGCGAGCGTCTGGAGGTGGCCACCACCTGCGAGGTCGCGCTGTATCTGCATGACCAGATGGCTGCACGTCTGCATCAGGGCCAGTCGGTGTCCTTCAACCTGCCGCCCGGCAAGGTGGCGTTGCGCCTGGGCCTGACCGGCACTGGCCGCTGCCAGGACGGCATCACCCAGCTCACCGGGCAGTCACTGGAGCTGCTGGCCGGCGAAGTGCGCCGTTACCGCATCGCCATGGGCAGTGACGGCCTGCGACTGCACGCAGCGCCTGCACTGAACTGAAGGCTTGACCTTGCCATGGGGTCAAGGTTGATCCTGTCGTCATGCCTATCGTGACAGAGAGCCTGCCATGACCACCTACGACCTGCCGATTCTGGGGATGACTTGCGCCAGTTGCGCCGGTCGTGTCGAGCGCGCGTTACGCAAATTGCCGGAGGTGAGTAGCGCTAGCGTCAACCTGGCCAATGAGCAGGCGCGTATCGAAGCGCCTGCCGGCTACCTGCCACAGTTGATCGCCACCATCGAGGGCGCCGGTTACAGCGTACCCAGAAAGCCTCTGGAACTGAGCATCGAGGGCATGACCTGCGCCAGTTGCGTCGGCCGTATCGAGCGCGCCCTGAACACCCTGCCGGGTGTCAGCCAGGTCACTGTCAATCTCGTCGACGAGAAGGCGCGCCTGCAGTTACTCGCCGGGCTCGATCCGCAGTTGGCGGTGAAGGCTGTCGTGGCCGCCGGCTATAAGGCGCAACTGCTCGGCGAGCGTCCGGCCACCGATCAGGCCCAGCGTCACCTGCGACACGAACGTCTGGCCCTGCTGCTGGCGATCGCCCTGACCCTGCCGCTGGTGCTGCCGATGCTGGTCGAGCCGTTCGGCCTGCACTGGATGTTGCCGGCCTGGGCACAGTGTCTACTCGCCACGCCGGTGCAGTTCATCTTCGGTGCGCGTTTCTATCGCGCGGCCTGGCAGGCACTTAAGGCCCGTGCCGGCAATATGGATCAACTGGTGGCCATCGGCACCAGTGCCGGCTACGGCCTGAGCCTGTACCAGTGGGCCGCGACACCGGCCGGGCAGATGCCGCACCTGTACTTCGAGACCTCGGCGGTGATCATCAGCCTGATCCTGCTCGGCAAATACCTGGAAAGCCGCGCCAAGCGCCAGACTGCCAGCGCCATCCGCGCCCTGCAGGCGTTACGCCCGGAGTATGCGCTACGCCTGATCGATGGCCGCGAGGAACGCGTCGGCATCGACGCCCTGGCATTGGGCGACTGCATTGTGGTCAAACCCGGTGAACGCTTCCCGGTTGACGGTCAGGTGCTGGAAGGCAGCAGCCACTCCGACGAAGCGCTGATCAGCGGTGAGAGTCTGCCGGTGGCCAAGCAGCCAGGTGACAAGGTCACCGCCGGCGCTATCAACGGTGAAGGGCGCCTGCTGGTTGAAACCACGGCCCTTGGCGCGGAAACCGTGCTGTCGCGCATCATCCGCCTGGTGGAGGACGCCCAGGCTGCGAAGGCGCCGATCCAGAAGCTGGTGGACAAGCTCAGCCAGGTGTTCGTCCCGACCGTGCTGCTGATCGCCCTGGCCACGCTGATGGGCTGGCTGGCGCTCGGGGCATCGCTGCAAGGCGCCCTGCTCAATGCCGTCGCCGTGCTGGTGATCGCCTGTCCCTGCGCCCTGGGCCTGGCCACGCCGACCGCGATCATGGCCGGCACCGGCGTCGCCGCGCGCCACGGCATTCTGATCAAGGACGCCGAAGCGCTGGAGGTGGCGCATGCCGTGCAACACATCGCCTTCGACAAGACCGGTACCCTTACCGAAGGCAAACCACGCATCGTTCATATCGGCCTGGCAGAGGCCAGCGAAGCAGAGCTGCTACGCCTGGCCGGCGGCCTGCAACAGGGCAGCGAACACCCGCTGGCTAAGGCCGTGCTGCAAGGCTGCGACGAACGCGCTATCGCCCTACCGACGCTGAACGACAGCCACGCGCTGGCCGGACGCGGCATCGCCGGCGAGGTCGAAGGCCGCACCCTGCAGTTGGGCAGCAGCCGCCTGTTACAGGAACAGCACCTGCCCATGGGTGCACTGGAGCAATCCGCGCATGATTGGGAAACCGAAGGCCGCACTCTGTCCTGGTTGATCGAAACCGGCGAGACACCACGCCTGCTCGGCCTGCTGGCCTTCGGCGACAGGCTCAAGGCCGGCGCCGCCGAGGCTATCGCCGAGCTGCGCGAACAGGGCATCACCAGCCACCTGATCAGCGGCGACAACACCGGCAGCGTCGCGGCCGTGGCCAGCGCGCTGGGTATCGACGAACCCCACGCCCAGGTGCTACCGGCGGACAAGGCACGCCTGATTGCAGAGCTGCGCCAACACGGCGCCGTCGCCATGGTGGGCGACGGCATCAACGACGCGCCAGCGCTGGCCGCAGCGGACGTCGGCATCGCCATGGGCGGCGGTACCGATGCCGCCATGCACGCGGCCGGCATCACCCTGATGCGCGGCGACCCGCGCCTGGTCCCGGCAGCACTGGATATCAGCCGGCGCACCTACGCGAAGATCCGACAAAACCTGTTCTGGGCCTTCATCTACAACCTGGTTGGCATACCGCTAGCCGCCGCCGGCCTGCTCAACCCGATGCTCGCCGGCGCCGCCATGGCGCTGTCCAGCGTCAGCGTGGTAAGCAACGCCCTGCTGCTCAATCGCTGGAGACCGCGAGCATGAACATTGGCCAAGCCGCCAGGCACACCGGCCTCAGTGCCAAGATGATCCGCTACTACGAATCCATCGGCCTGCTGCCCCAAGCCGGACGGTCGGAGAGTGGTTATCGGCAATACAGCGCAACCGATCTGCACCGTCTGGCCTTTATCAAGCAGGCGCGGAATCTGGGCTTTTCCCTGGAGGAAGTCGGCAAGCTGCTGGCGCTTTGGCAGGACAAGCAGCGCGCCAGTGCCGATGTAAAGGCGCTGGCCGAAGAACATATCGCCGAACTGGAGCGCAAGATTGCCGAGATGACGGCCTTGCGCGATACGCTGGTGGAGCTGGCGGCCAGTTGCCAGGGCAACGACCGGCCTGACTGCCCGATCCTCAAAGGTATCGAACAGGGCGTGAGCTGCGGCGCATCGAGTTGCGCGCACGAAAGCACCTTGTAGCCCGGACGCAGCCCGGGGGAGGCTGCGAAAAACACCCCGGATTTGATCCGGGCTACTGCAGGGCACTGCCCCCATAAGCGCTGTTCAGCGCATCCAGGGCGGGATTGGTTCGGCATCCTTAGGTTCGTCTTCGGCGTTGCGCAGCGCCTGCTTCTTCGCCTCTTCGGCCAGGGCAGCCTTGATTTCGCGCATCACCGCATCGATATCGGCGGCATCTTCGGGTTCGGCGAACTCGCCGGTCAGTTGCGTATCGGGCTGCAGTTTGCCGGCCTCGTAGAGTGCCCACATTTCCTTGGCGTACTTGGTGTATCTGAGTTCGGGGGCGAACTGACCGAAGTATTCGGCCATGTTGCGCACGTCCCGCTCGAGCATGCTGAAGGCGTGGTTGTTGGCGGCGGCGTCCACGGCTTGCGGCAGGTCGATGATCACCGGACCGTCGGGGCCAAGTAGCACGTTAAATTCCGACAGGTCACCATGCACCAGGCCGGCACAGAGCATCTTGACGATTTCCTGGATCATGAAGGCGTGGAACTCGCGGGCATCGTCCGGATGCAGGTCGACGTCATTGAGCCGTGGCGCCACATCCCCTTCACCGTCGCCCACCAGCTCCATCAGCAGTACGCCGTCGAGAAAGTCGAAGGGTTTGGGGACTCGCACGCCGGCATTGGCCAAACGGAACAACGCAGCGACCTCGGCATTCTGCCATGCACTTTCCTGCTCCTTGCGCCCGTACTTGCTGCCCTTGGCCATGGCCCGCGCCTGGCGGCTGCCGCGTACCTTGCGGCCTTCCTGATACTCGGAAGCCTGGCGAAAGCTGCGTTTGTTGGCTTCCTTGTAGACCTTGGCGCAGCGCAGCTCGTCGCCACAGCGCACCACATAGACCGCTGCTTCCTTACCGCTCATCAGTGGTCGCAGCACCTCGTCCACCAGGCCGTCTTCGACCAGGGGTTCAATACGTTTGGGCGTCTTCATCGGTGTGGATCACGGGTCCTGTCTGGCACAAGGGAATATCACCATGCATCCTCGCACAGCCAGGCACCCGTTCAAAGGCTCCCGAGGCAGATGCCAGTCCGTGGGGGCATAGATTGTAGGAGGCGCCACATCAGGCATTGAGCAGATGCCGCCTGAGCGCGTCCATGGCGTAGCGCACCTTGGCCGGCTGAGCATCGCGCCGAGGCGTGACGAGATAGAGGCCAATGGGCTCCGGGCGCCAGTCTGACAGCAAGGGCAGCAGCTCACCACGACCGAGCAAATCACGGATCTCCGGCTCGGGCTGCAGCGATACCCCCATCCCCGCCAGGGTGAACTGGCGCACAGCCAGGATGTTGTTGCAGCTGATGCGTGTTTCCAGGCGCAGGCGTTGCTGTGTGCCTGCCGGCCCATGCAGGTTCAGGTGCTGGCTGCGCTCATGCCGCAGGCCGATCCAGTCGAGCCTGAGCAACTGCTCGGGTGCCACGGGCATACAGTTACGTGCCAGATAGGCCGGCGCAGCGCACGGCAGGATGCGCCAATCGGTGACATGACGGGCGATCAGGCTGGAGTCTTCCTGCAGGCCGACGCGAATGGCCAGGTCGATACGTGACTCGATCAGATCGATCTGCTCGTCATGAAAGAACAGGCTCAGGCTCAGCCCGGGATGAGCACTGAGCAAGGGTGACAACGCCTCGCACAACAGCGGCCCGGAAAAGCCAACCGGTGCGGCGACGCGCAACTCCCCAACCGGGGCATCACGCTGCTCGGCCAGGCGCTGCTCGGCCTGCTGAGCCAGTTCGACGATCTGCCGGCAGCTCTCGTAGAAGGTCGCGCCCGCTTCGGTCAGGGTCAGCTTACGGGTGGTGCGGTGCAGCAAGGTGACACCGGTGGCCTCTTCGAGCCGGCGAACCTGCTGGCTGACCGCCGAAGCCGTCATACCAAGGGTTTCGGCAGCGCCAACCATCGACCCCCTGGCGACCACCGTGGCGAACAGCGCCATACGTTTGAGCTGCTCCATTATGAAGCCCTGCTTAATTATCCAAGTGCATAAGGCCACTTTTTCCCATGTTTATCCAGCAGCGATGATGTACCACCTTCACTTGAACGAGGTTTCCATGAAAATCGCACTGATCGGTGCCACAGGTTACGTCGGCACACCGCTACTGGAAGAGGCACTGAACCGTGGCCATCAGGTCAGTGCTCTGGTGCGCCATCCACATAAACTGGCCGCACACCCTCGGCTCACCCCCGTTCAAGCTGACGTACACAACAGCGCCACCCTGAGCGAGCAGTTACACGGGCATGACGTGGTGCTCAGCGCATTCAACCCGGGTTGGGCCGTGGCGGACATCCGTGAACAGTTCATCGCAGGTAGCCGCTCGATCATCGCGGCGACCAAGCAGGCCGGCATCAGGCGCCTGCTGGTGGTCGGCGGTGCCGGCAGCCTGTACGTTGCGCCCGGCGTTCAGTTGATCGACACGCCTGATTTCCCCGCCGAGTACAGGGAAGGGGCCGAGGGTGCACGCCAGGTGCTGAACATCCTGCGTGATGAACAGGCGCTGGAGTGGACGTTGCTCTCCCCCGCCGCCCTGCTGGTTCCAGGCCCACGCACCGGCAAGTTTCGCCTGGGCCGTGACACATTGCTGAGCAATGGCGAGGAGCCGGGCAGCATTTCGGTCGCCGACCTGGCCGTGGCGCTGCTCGACGAGACCGAGCAGCCACAGCATATCCGTCAGCGTTTTACCCTGGCGTACTGAACGCCCTACTCACACGACAATCGTGCTTCAGGAGGTTTCATCATGACGTCATTCAGCAGCAGTGCCTTCGTCGCAACCGACACCCCGGCGCGCTACATCAGCCGGCTCTGTAAGCATTTCGCGCACAAGATCCCGGTCAGCTTCGACGAGCATCAGGGCAGCATCATGTTCACCTCAGGCCTGGCCACCCTCAAGGCAGAAAATCAGGGATTGCGCCTGCAGGTACACAGCGACAACAACGAAGACCTGCAGCGCCTGCAGGGCGTAGTCACCAGTCACTTCGAGCGCTTCGCCTGGCAGCAAGCGCTGACCCTGGACTGGCAAGCCTGCTAGGAAATGCCCTGGCCCGCGCAGGCGGGCATCCAGATAGCGGGAAGCATCTGGACGCGCGCGGGCTTGAGGATGATTAGCTGTTTGCCGTCTCCCTGAGCTCGTTACATTCGCTATGCCGCATCCTTGATCGGGCACAACGCCCAGTCACAGCGCATACAGCCTGCCCCGCCAGGCAAAAAGAGATTCGAAGCACCCTCCGCACTCAAGAATCATTCGTACTTACAAAATTTACATCTCCCTGTACGCCAGTTGCCACGCCTCTTCCAGGCCTATGGCGCGCCCAGCGGCGCCATCCGCAATTGAACCTTATATGCAAATCACTATCATCCCGGCCGTTTGCAACCGTTCCGACTGCAGCCTCTTACTGCCAGGAGTAGATCGATGTCCGCCTTCAATTCCCGCACCGCCTTGGCCAGCGCCATCGCCTTGACCGCAAGCGTCGGCGCCCAGGCCAATGAGCCTATCGCCCTGGGCGACGTCGTCGTCAGTGCTTCCGGCTTCGAACAGAAGATCACCGAAGCCCCAGCCAGCATCAGCGTGATCAGCCGCGAGGAATTGCAGCAGAAGCGCTACAACAACCTAGCGCAGGCTCTGGGCGATGTTGAGGGTATCGATATCGGCCAGGGCACCGGCAAGACTGGCGGGCTGAACATCAGCATCCGTGGCATGCCCAGTCAGTACACTCTGATCCTTATCGACGGCCGCCGGCAGAACGCAGCCGGTAACGTCACCCCCAATGGTTTTGGTGAGACCTCCACCAGCTTCATGCCACCGCTGTCGGCCATCGAGCGTATCGAAGTGATCCGTGGGCCGATGTCGACCCTGTATGGTTCCGACGCCATGGGCGGGGTGATCAATATCATCACCCGCAAGGTCGGCAAGGAGTGGTCCGGCTCTTTGACCCAGGATTATACCTACCAGGAAAATCGCGACTTCGGTGATACCCGCAACACCAGCATCTACGCGAGCGGCCCGCTGATCGACGACCTGCTCGGCCTGCAGGTACGGGGTAGCCTGTTCAATCGCGAGGAGTCTGACCTGAGCTACGGCAACGGCGTGGATGTCAGCAAGCGCGGCCCCTCTCCAGTCGATGGCCGTACCAACAATCTGGGAGCACGCCTGACCCTAACTCCGCACGAGAATCACGATTTCGGCCTGGATATTGAACGCGGCCGCCAGAAGTACAACAACGACGAATGCCAACTCGGCACCCTCGACGGCCTGAATAACGCCTGCACACTCACCAGTACGGCCGCCAATGGCTATGCCGACGAACTACGCTTCGAACGCGAGCAGATCGCCCTGACCCACACCGCGCGCCTGGGCCTCGGCACCCTCGACTCTAGCTTGATGCACAACACCACCGAGACGATCGGCCGTACCATCCCCGGCACCATTGGTAATCCAACGGCCGTACCTGGCGCAATCGCTGGCGATGATCGCGAGCTGGAAACCACAAATCTGGTTTTCGACACCAAGCTGGTCGCCCCCATAGGTGACTCGCACATCAGTACCATTGGTGGCCAGTGGTGGAAGGCCGAGATGATCGATGGCATCGCCCAAACCACGTTCGAGCAGAAAACCTGGGCGCTCTTTGCCGAGGATGAATGGCGCCTGCGTAATGATCTGGCCCTGACCCTGGGCGCTCGCTATGACGATCACGAAGCATTCGGTGGCCATGTAAGCCCACGCGCCTATCTGGTATGGAATACCACCGATAACTGGACCATGAAAGGTGGCATCAGCCGTGGTTACAAGACTCCGGATCTGAACGACCTGCATGGTGGCATAAACGGTGTCACCAGCCAGGGACGGGTCGTGACCATCGGCAACCCAGACCTGAAGCCTGAGACAACCACCAGCAGCGAGTTTGGCGTCTACTTCGACAGTCTGTCCGGCTTCAATGCCAATGCCACACTGTTCCACAACAAGTTCAAGGACAAGATCGCCAGCGGTGATCCTGTTGCAGATCCGCTGTGCAGCGGCAACACAGCAAGTGGCGGACTCCCGGCTGGCACCTGCTCGCAGCAGATCAATATCGACGAAGCCGTAACCCAGGGTCTGGAACTTGCTGCCAGCTGGAACTTCGCGCCGGCCTGGACGCTGTCGGGCAATTACACCTATACCGATAGCGAACAGAAAAGCGGCGACAACAAGGGCCAACCGCTGACCAATACTCCCGAACATCTGGCCAATGCCAAGCTCGCCTGGCAGGCCACTGACCGCCTCAACCTTTGGCTGAAGAGCGAGTACCGTGGCGAACGCGCTCGCTTTACCTCGAAGTACGAAAACCTGGCCAATGCCAACGGCAGCTACTCCACCAATCAGTCGATCTACGACACCCTAGGCAAGAACACCAAGGCCTATACCCTGTTCCATCTGGGTGGCTCGTTCAAAGCCTCGGAAAACGTCACGTTCAATGCTGCGATCTATAACCTGCTGGACAAGGACTTCGTCAAAGGCAAGGCCTACACCGTCTATGCAAACAACGGCGCAGTCGACGGTACAGCGTACGGAACCGACTACATGCAGACCGGCCAGTCCACCACGGGCACCGTGGAGGAAGGTCGCCGTCTCTGGCTGTCTGCCGTGATCGACTTCTGATCACAATGCCGCCGCTCCATCCGGAGCGGCGGCTTCTCTGGTGAACGGCATCGGCAAACGAACGTATAGACTGTGTAAATAAGAACCACCCGCAAGAATTTCCCCTCTAGAATCCGCCGCCTCCCTCCTTCGAGTACGCTGCACATGCCAAGACTCCCCTGGCTCGGCACCCTGCGCCAATGGCACTGGATCAGTTCCGCGCTCTGCCTGGCCGGCATGCTGCTGTTCGCCATCACCGGCATCACCCTCAACCACGCCGGGCAGATCGAAGCACGGCCGCAGGTACAGCAAACGCAGGCGCAACTGCCCGCCGAGTTGCAGGCGCAGTTGCTGCAGCAAACACCCAGTGAGGGTTTGCCGCTGGCCTTGCGTCAATGGCTGGAACAGAGCCTGAAGGTGCGCCTCGACGGGCGCAGCGCCGAGTGGTCGGATGGCGAGCTGTATATCGCCCTGCCGCGCCCGGGTGGCGACGCCTGGCTGAGCCTCGATCTGCACTCCGGCGAGCTGGAATACGAAGCCACCGACCGAGGCTGGATCGCCTACTTCAACGACCTGCACAAGGGCCGCCATACCGGCACGGCCTGGAGCTGGTTTATCGATATCTTCGCCGCAGTCTGCGTGATGTTCAGCCTCACCGGCCTGCTGCTCCTGCACCGCCATGCCGGCAGCCGCCCCTCGACCTGGCCACTCACCGGTTTGGGCCTGTTGCTGCCGCTGCTGCTGGCGCTCGTTTTCATCCATTGACGAGGTGGCCATGTCCAGACCCTTGTTGTTCGCCTTTACCAGCCTGCTCAGCGCCCCACTGCTGGCGGCGCAAATGACCGTCGAGGTCGAGATCCCGCGCCTGCAGGTCGCCGAATATCACCGCCCCTATGTGGCCGTCTGGCTGGAGGATGCGGGCAACCGTCACGCCGCCGATCTGGCGGTGTGGTACGACATGAAGCTGAAGGATGCCGAGGGCGAGAAATGGCTCAAGGACCTGCGCCAGTGGTGGCGCCGCAGCGGGCGCAACCTGGACCTGCCGGTCGATGGCATCAGCGGCGCCACCCGCGCCGTGGGCACGCACCGCCTGAGCTTCGCCAGCGACAGCCCACAGTTGCAAAACCTGGCTGCCGGTGAATACCAACTGATCGTGGAGGCCGCACGCGAAGTCGGTGGCCGCGAATTGCTGCGTGTGCCGTTTACCTGGCCACCGCAGCAGCGCAGCCAGGCCAGCGCCCAGGGCCAGCACGAGCTGGGCACCATCACCCTCGAACTCACCCCCTGAAGGAAATCACCATGAACACGACCTGCAAATGGGCCGCGCTGACCCTGGCCCTGTGCCTGCCCTTCTCCGCCCAGGCTCACCGCGCCTGGATGTTGCCTTCGGCCACCGTACTGTCCGGCGAAAAACCGTGGATCACCGTCGACGCCGCCGTCTCCAATGACCTGTTCTACTTCGAGCACTTCCCGATGCCCATCGCCGGTGTCGGCGCGGTGGACCGGTTACCTGCCGGCGGGCCTCCCGGTATGCGCCCGCGCCCGCCCGTGCAATTGCAGATTCAGGCGCCGGACGGCAGCCTGCTGCAACCGCAAAATGGCCATATCGGGCGCTACCGCAGCAGCTTCGACCTACCCCTCACGCAAAAGGGCACCTACAAGCTGAGCATCGCCAACCATGGTTTGTTCGCCTCCTACAAGGAGAACGGTCAGCAGCGGCGCTGGATGGGCAGCGCCGACGCCCTGGCCAAGGAGATTCCGGCCGGCGCCGAAGAGCTGAAGATCACCCAGAACTCAAGCCGCATGGAAGTCTTCGTGACCTCCGGCAAAACCACCGACACTGTGCTGGCCACCACCGGCAAGGGTCTGGAACTGCAGCCGGTGACCCACCCCAACGACCTGTTCGCGGGCGAAGCGGCCGAGTTCATCCTGCTGCTCGACGGCAAGCCTGCCGCTGATGTGGCGGTCAGCGTGATCCCCGGCGGCAACCGCTACCGCGACCAACTCGGCGAGATCGAGCTGAAGAGCGATGCCCAGGGCCGTGTCAGCATCACCTGGCCCGAAGCCGGCATGTATTGGCTGGAAGCCGAGCTGGAAAGCGACCAGGCACAGGCGCCAGCCACCCGCCGCCGCGCCAGCTACAGCGCAACCCTGGAAGTGCTCGCCCCCTGACTCGATAAGCACGCTGTACCTGCGGCAGCCACTACGATCAGGCGGCTGCTGCAGGCAATGAGCATCACGACCACCCTGGATGACATCCAGGCTATGGATCAGCATGAAATTTCCACTCCCCCCCTTCCTGCAGCGCTACTGGCCCGCCCTTGCCTGCCTGACCCTGGCCATCCTGCTGCTCTGGCTGCAGCCGCCACGGCACATCAGCGCCGCGCTGGCCGTGCTCGCCTGGCTGGGGATCTGCGTGCGAAGCTGGCGTCCTCACTCTACCGCCGTCGCGAGCACCAGCGAGACAGGCGAGCTCTTGAACGTCGCCTACGCCAGCCAGAGCGGCCAGGCGCGGGCACTTGCCGAACTGAGCGCCGAACAGCTGCGCAGCGCCGGTATCCCTGCCAGGGCATTGCCCTGCGACGTTCTGCGCGCAGAGCAGTTGCCCACCTGCAGCCGTCTGTTGCTGATAGCCAGCAGCTACGGCGAAGGCGAAGCGCCGGATCACGCTGCACGCTGGCTGCGCGAGCTCGAGCAGGCCCAGCCGGATCTCAGCCGACTCGACTTCGCCCTGCTTGGCCTGGGAGATCGCCAATATCGGCATTTCTGTGGTTTTGCCAGGCAACTGGACCGGCTGCTGCAACGCCTCGGCGCGAATCCCCTGTTCGACCGCCTGGAAGCCGATCGTGGCGACCCGGCCGTACTGCGCCAGTGGCAGCAGCAACTCGGCCTGCTGGCTGGTGGGCAACACTTCGCCGATTGGCAGGCAACCGATTACCAGCCCTGGCAACTGCTCGCACGCCACTGCCTGAACCAAGGCAGCCAAGGGCGACCCGCCTTCCATCTGCGTTTGCAGCCAACAGACCTCATACCGGCCTGGCAAGCCGGCGATATCGCCGAAGTCGCCCCCTGCCAGCCCGCCGAACGGGTCGAGGCAGTGCTGCGCGCGCTCGAACTGGACGGCGAACGCAGACTCAGCGACGGCAAAACCCTGTACTCACAATTGGCTCGCCGGCAACTGCCGGATACCCCGCGCAACCTGCGCGGTCTGGATGCCGAGGCTGTTCTGCAAGCGCTGCCCCTGCTGGCGCCTCGTGACTACTCCATCGCCTCGCTGCCTGATGACGGCGCACTGGAGCTGCTGGTGCGCCTGCAGCAGGACGCCAACGGTCAGCCCGGTCTGGGTTCCGGCTGGCTATGCCAATACGCCCCCATCGGTGGGTCTGTCGAACTGCGTATTCGCAGCAATCCGAGCTTTCACCTGCCGGCAGCCAGCGCCGCGCTGATCCTGATCGGCAACGGCACCGGCCTGGCCGGCCTGCGCGCCCACCTGCGCGAGCGCGAACGCCTGGGCCAGCATGGCCACTGGTTGCTGTTCGGCGAACGCAACGCCGCCTGCGACCAGTTCTTCACCGACGAGCTACGCACCTGGCAGCGCAGCGGCCACATTAGCCGCCTCGATCTGGCGTTCTCCCGCGATCAGGCGCAACCGGTCTACGTACAACACCTGCTGCGCGACGCCGCCGATGAGCTGCGCGCCTGGATCGAGCGTGGCGCCAGCCTGCTGCTGTGCGGCAGCCTCAAGGGTATGGGCGAAGAGGTAGACGCGCTGCTGCACGGCCTGCTCGGCCAGCAACAGGTGACGGCATTACGCGAAGCCGGACGTTACCGGCGCGATCTGTACTAGCCCGCGACGCCAAAAGCGCGAGACCGGCCAACGTGGCTGAGGGCAAGCCAGCCACACTCGTGCACATAACGTCATCTGCACGCTGCAGGCGTCTGGACGGTATCGCGGGCCAGAGAGTACGCGCGGAGCGCTGACAAAAACGCCCCGAACCAGTCGGGGCGTAGCTGCTGCAATGTGTGACGACCCAAACCTCAGAAGCTGTAGGTCGCCGACAGAATGGCCGAGCGACCATCGCCGTATTCGATAGCAGACGAACGTGCCGAGGTGCCGGGAGTCTGGCGTACGCGCTCGACATAATCCTCATCGAACAGGTTGTTGAGGTTCAGCTGCAGATCCAGGTTTTCATTGACCGCATAGCCGACCATGGCGTTGTGCAGCCAGTAAGCATCAAGCTTGGCGCTGCCACTGGAGCTGACATTACGCTCGCTGACGTACCGTGCGCCGTAGCCCACGGACCACCCGGCGGGTAACTCGTAGACCGTCCACAGGTTGAACGAACGCGGCGGTGTATTGGCCAGCGCCTGCCCTTCGCGCGCGATCCCGGCGGCTGTGTCCGCAGCCTTGAGGGTTTCGCTGCTCAGTACCGTGTAATTGGCAAACACATCCCACTGCTCGGTGATGTGCCCCGTCAGCCCCAGCTCGACACCTTGCACACGCTGCTCTCCGGCCAACTGGGTGCTGCCGTCAGCCATGGTTTCGCGGGCATTGGACTTTTCCACCCGGAACAGCGCGGCATCGACTTCAAGACGCTTGTCGAGCAGCTCCCACTTGGTTCCCAGCTCCCAGGTCTTGTTCTTTTCCGGCGACAGATCAGCGGTCGCTGCTGACACACCACCGCCCGTGGTCACCAGGAACTCGGCCGAAGGGTTGAACGAAGTACCATAGGCCACATAGATACGCCCATTATCGGTAGGCTTGTAGACGAGGCCGGCTCGCCCACTGAGCTTTTCATCACGGGTATCAAGCGTGGTTAGCGCACCTGACGGCAGCGCCGTGCTTTCGTAATCACCCTCGATCCAGTCGTAGCGCAACCCCAGATTCACATCCCATTGCGGGTTCAGGGCAATGGTGTCGAAGACGTAGACAGCCTGATTGTCCAGACGCGTCGAGGTCTCGGCAGTGACCGTCTTGTTGACCGGGCCCATCCAGTAACCGGGTGGGTTGTCCAGCGAATAGCCGTTACCCGGATAGGCTGCTGCGCCTGAGCCCAGGCCGTGGTTATAGGTCTTCAGATCGAAGTGCTCACGCGATACCTCGACCCCGGTCGCCAGGCTGTGCAACAGCCCCAAGGTCTCGAAGTCAGCGCGCAGGTTGGTCTGATTGATCAGCATCTCGCTGTTGATATCACGCCCATAAGCCTGCGGACCGGCGGGACGATAGTTACCTGCAGGCACACCCGTGGTGTTGACGTGAGAAGCCGATATCACCGTATTGCGATCGATCAGGCTGTAGCGCGTCAGATTCTGCACGCTCAGGCTGTCGTTGAAACTGTGCTCGAACTTGACCGTGAAGGCATCGGTCTTGATGTCGTCCTTGTCCAGGTTCTTCCAACCGAAATAGGCATCACGGTCGACACCCGCGATTTTCTTGCCATCGATTGCCGGTACGCCGTAGTCAGGCAGTTGGTCATCGGTCTGATGGAAGTAACTGAGCGTCAGACGCGTGTCCTCACTCAGCCCCAGCGCGAGCGAGGGTGCGATGCCCCAGCGCTTGCGGTCGATCTGCTCACGACCGGGCACATCGTTTTCGTGCGTCATCAGATTCAAACGGAACGCGCTGTCGACGCCGACACCCTCCAGCGTCTGGTTGCTGTCGAGTGTCAGGCGATGATAGCTGTCGGTACCCAGGCTGGCACCCAGGCGAGTGAAATCGCGTTGTACCGGCGCTTTGGTGACCTGATTGATTGAGCCACCGGTGGTCCCGCTGCCGCCGAATACCGAGTTGGGCCCTTTGATCACCTCGACCGACTCGATATTGAAGGTGTCGGTACGGTTGGTCTGGGTGCTGTCGCGCAAGCCGTCGATCTGCATATTGGCGTTGGCACCGAAACCCCGAATATTGATGCTGTCGCCTGAACCGCCACCGCCCTCGCCTGCGGTGAAGGTTATACCCGAAACATTCGACAAGACCTGACGCAGACTCAGAGCCTGCTGCTGCGCAATCACCTTCTGCGGCACTACCGTGACGGTTTGCGGTGTATCGAGTAAGGGGGCTGTGTACTTGACCGAAGACGATTCGCTGGTCTTGAACCCCTCCTGACGCTCTCCTTCGACGGTCACACTCTCAAGTTTTACCGACTCAGCAGCCAATACCGGTAACGCAAACGATGCAACGGCTACCCCGATAGCCGTCACCAGCAGACGCTTGGCAGGCAGAGCCTGGTGATGGGTTGTGGCACTCATTCAATACGACCTATAGCTTGATATTGATAATTATTTGCATAAACTCACACAGTCTTGTGCCTGAGTTTCCGCACAACAGGCGGCAGACATTCCCTCGGCCATCAGCGACAGGGACGCAGCTATAGTATGTGTAAATATTTCAATGTCAAACAAGAATCAATATTAATTAGATTTACATAAAACTCCTCTCACCCCCCGATACTGCAACGCCCTCACTCAGCCCCTCAGAGCCCCCAGATCGACTGAGGACCGATGTCTTGCAGGTGCCGACAGCCCGTCAACGCCATGGTCACTTCCAGTTCGGCACGCAGGATCTGCAGCACATGAGCCACCCCCACAGCCCCAGCCGTTGCCAAACCGTATACATAAGGCCTGCCCACCAGTACCGCATCGGCACCAAGCGCCAACGCCTTGAAGATGTCACTGCCACGCCGGATGCCGCCGTCCAACAACAGCGGCACCCGCCCCTGCACGGCCGCAGCGACTTCGGGCAACACGTCCAGGGTTGCAGGCAGACCATCGAGTGTGCGGCCACCATGGTTGGAAACGATCAGCCCATCCATACCTGCCGCCAGCGCCTGCTCGGCATCGACGCCGCTCATGATGCCCTTGAGCAGGATCGGCAAACGCGTCTGCCCGCGCAGCCAGGCGAGGTCGGCCCAGGTCGGCGCCGCAGCCAGCAACGGGCCGCCCAGGAGCAGGCTGCCGTTCTGCGGATCGGCCTGTGCATGCAAGGGTCGCATCCCGCGCAGATTGACCGCCTCGACACCCGCAGGCAAAGCGAAACCGGCGCGCTGCTCGCGATTGCGTACACCGTTGACCGGGGCATCCACCGTCAGCACCAGCGCCTGGTAGCCGGCGCTTTCTGCACGATGGATCAAGGCCGCAGTGAACGCGCGATCCGGCTGGATATACAGCTGGAACCAAAGCGGCGCCTGCGCCTGCGCCGCGATGGTTTCCAGCTCGACACTGGCCTGAGTGCTGACCACCATGCCGGCACCCAGCGCTGAAGCCGCAAGCACGCTGGCCAGCTCGCCTTCGGGATGTGCCAGCTTCTGGTAGGCCACCGGCGCAAGAAAGATCGGATGATCGAAGTCCTGGCCGAACAGGCGCAGGCGCGTATTGCCAGCGCTCAGGTCCTGCAGCACTCGGCTACGCAGACGCAGACGCTCGAACGCCGCCCGGTTATCCGCCAGGGTCAGTTCATCCGCCGCGCCGCCGGCCAGGTAGGCCCAGGCCTGTTCGCTCAGGCGTTCGCGGGCATAAGGCTCATAGTCGGCTACGGCGGCAATGGTGGACGGGATCTGCTGCAATTTGGGCAAGGGCATGGCGATTCTCAGCGCGTTGTCATCGTCGATTCGTAGACCGGCTGCAAACCGGGACATGCAGCCCAGAAAGCGCGGGGCTGGCTCATGTCTGCGTCCACTGCCGCACCAGGTTGTGGTAGATCCCGGTCAGCCGTACCAGTTCGGGACTGTCGGGCACCTGCTCGCGCAGTGCCTGAATGCTGTCATCCAACTCAAGCAGGATGCTGCGCTGAGGCTCCTCGCGTACCAGGCTCTGCACCCAGAAGAACGCTGCCAGGCGCGCGCCCCGTGTCACCGGCTCGACCCGATGCAGGCTGCCACTGGGATAGAGCAGCAAATGGCCAGCGGGCAACTTGGCCCGGTGACTGCCAAAATGGTCGTGAACGACCAGCTCGCCACCGTCATATTCGTCCGGTTCGCTGAAGAACAGAGTCGCCGAGAGGTCGGCACGAATCCGATGCGGCGTGCCCGGTACGCTGAATACCGCATTGTCGATGTGGTCACCGTAGGTGCCACCTTCGGCGTAACGATTGAAACGCGGCGGCACCACTTTCAGCGGCAACGCGGCGGCCATGAAACGTGGATGCTGGGCCAGGCAGGCCAGGATGAAATCACCCAGTTGCCGGGTCAGCGGATCATCCTGAGCGAGCTGCTGATTGGCCTTGACGCTCACCGCCTGATGCCCGGCGGTGAGCCGGCCATCCTGCCAGTTGCCACCTTCAAGCGCGGCGCGGCATTGCCGCAGTTGTTCGGCATTCAGCACGCCGGGAATGCTCAGCATCATGTTCAGGGTTCTCCGGGGCAAATCGCCATTGCGAATAATTCTAATGTGCGGCAGCATCTGAAAAGAAGTCCCACCTGCTACCGCAAAAATGAAAACGCCCCGACTGCGTGGCAATCAGGGCGTCTGGCACTCAAGCGTGCTTAGAAGTGGAAGTTGGTGCTCAGGGTGAAGGTACGCGGATCACCCAGCAAGGCACGGCGGCCCTGCCAGTTGGCCGAGCTGACGTATTCCTCATTGGTGAGGTTGTCGATGTTCAGGCGCACGTCCACATTGGCATTGACCTCATAGCTGGCCATCGCGGCGAAGGTGGTGTAGCTCGGCACACGGCCGTAGCGACCGTTGGCGACAATGCGCTCGACGTCATCCGGACGCCCCAGGTAGGACGAGCCGACATGCTGGGCGCCCAGCCCCAGGGTCAGGCCAACAGGCAGACGGTAGGTCGTCCACAGGTTGCCGGAGACCTTGGGCGTGAAGGCCAGCTCGTCACCATCAGTGCGCAGCTCAGTGCCGTAATCGCCACTGTTGGCGCGACGACGCACGTCATCCAGATACGCGCTGTGCTTGCGCTCGCTGTCCATGAATACGATGCCGCCGAAGACATCCCAGTTGTCGGTGATCTTGCCACTGGCGCCCAGCTCCAGGCCTTTGACCACTTGCTCGCCATAGCCCTTGAGGGTGGCAGGCCCGGTCTGGCCCACGTCCAGCCCGGTGATCGCCACCTTCTTCTTCTCGGTGTAGAACAGCGCGGCAGTGGTGGACAGGCGCTTGTCGAAGAAGTCCCACTTGGTACCGATCTCGTAGCTGTGCGCACGCACCGGGTCGGCGCCCTTGATCAACGCCGGCAAGCCCTGGTCGCTCCGGGAGATATCCGAGTTGGACAGGTAGGAACCCGGCGGTTGGGTGGATACACCGTAGGCCGCGTAGACGCTGCCGTTGGGCAGCGGCTTGTAGACCACGCCCAGCTTGCCGCCGAGGCTCAACTCGGTGTCATCGAAGTCATCGCCCGGCGCGGCAGCCCCATCCAGACGCTTGTTGCTGATGCTCGCCTGGTACTGCTCGAGACGCAGACCACCGGTCACCTGCCACTGCGGGTTGATCTCGATGGTGTCGTAGACATACAGCGCGGCGGTATCGACGTCGACCTTGGTGCGGTCACGAGGGGCCAGAGCGGCCGGCACGCTGCGCTCCCAATCCGGATCGAAGACATTGACCAGCCCCGGCAGTGTCTGCGACTGGAAGCCCAGCGACTCGGACTTTTCACGGCTCAGCTCAAGACCTGCCGAGAGGTTGTGACGCAACCCACCGGTGTTGAACTGAGTGGACAGATTGGTCAGGTTGCTCAGCGAGGTGTTGACGCGGTCATACTGCTGGCGCTGTACATTGACCAGCGCGGCATTGGCGTTGTTGTCGTCATCCAGTACGTGGGTGTAGCGCGCCTGGCGATCAACGCGGGCCAGACGTATCTGGTTGCTGAGGGTGACGCCAGCGGACAGATCATGTTCGAGGCGGAACATCAGCGCATCGCTGGTGGTGTCGTCGAAATCGGACTTGAGGCCGAAGTACGTGTCGCGATCGGCCGACCACACCGAAGGATCGAACGGCGTATTGGCCCCCTTGAGCTGGTCGCGCAGCGTCACGCCGGCCACGCCCAGATCCGGGCGGTCGTTCATCTCGACGTGCTCATAGACGAGGATGGCGCGTGTATCGGTGCCCAGACCGAAGGCCACCGACGGCGCAATACCCCAGCTGTTCTTCTCGGCGTGCTCACGGCCCGCGACGCCGCTGTCCTCGACCAGCAGGTTGAGACGAAACGCGCTGCTGTCATTGATGATCTGGTTGGTGTCGAGCGTGGCGCGGCGGCGCGGCTCGGAGTCGTACTGATCAAAGCCGAAGCTGGCGCCGCCGGCGATGAAGGTGTCCAGGGTCGGTGTCTTGGTCACCTGATTGACGTAACCACCGGCGCCACCGCGGCCATTGTCGGCTGCCGGCCCCTTGAACACCTCGACCTGCTCGACGTTGAACACGTCGCGGGTGTAGCTGCCGTTATCACGCGCACCGTCAATGAACAGGCTGCCGCTGGTGTTGAAACCCCGCAGGCTGAAGTTGTTGGTACCGGTGGCAAAACCGTTTTCGCCAGCCTCGAAGCTGATCCCGGGCGTATTGCGCAGCACATCGGTCAGAGTACGGGCATTCTGCTGGCGAAACAGGGTCTCCGGAATGACATTGACCGTCTGCGGGGTATCGAGCAGGGCGGCGGTTTGCTTGGGAGAGGACGCCTTGTCGACTTTGAACCCGTTGTCCTGTTGCCCCTGAACGGTGATGTCGTCCAGTTCGACCGCCGTCTCTTGCGCCACGGCATAACCGGACAGCAGAGCCAGGCTGACAGCTGAGGCCAGCAAACGACGCTGGGGGAAAGGGGTACGTTTGTTGTGTTTATCGCTCACGAAAGTCACTCCGGATAGAAACTGTGCGCGATAGTATTTGAGATTTAATCTCAATCAATCTTTACGAATGATTTACATAAACTTGTTTGTAACAAAAAATCCACGCTTCTATCCTGCCCCCTAGAGCGCCCTGAACCGACGATTCAGTACACATGAGGTGTTCTGGGCAGACATGAAAACGCCCACTCGAGGTGGGCGTTCGTTACCTGGCATCGCAGCCACCCTACGCGGGGTGGCCCAAGGCCAGGATCAAGGCTTGCAGTGCCTTACAGGTAGTAGGACTTCAACGGCGGGAAGCCATTGAATTCCACGGCGCTGTAGCTGGTGGTGTAGGCGCCGGTGGACAGCCAGTACAGGCGGTCACCGCTGGAGAGGTTCAGCGGCAGGCCGTACTTGTAGTGTTCATACATGATGTCGGCACTGTCGCAAGTCGGGCCGGCGATCACCACCTCTTCCATCTCACCCTTCTTCTCGGTCCAGATGGGGAACTTGATCGATTCGTCCATGGTTTCGATCAGGCCGCTGAATTTGCCCACATCGGCATACACCCAGCGCTCAACGGCGGTACGCGACTTGCGTGCGACCAGCACCACTTCCGAGACCAGCACGCCGGCGTTGGCGATCAGCGAGCGGCCCGGCTCAAGAATGATTTCCGGCAGATCATCGCCGAAATCTTCCTTGAGGAAGCGGGTGATTTCCGCTGCGTAGGTTTCCAGATCATTGGTGCGCTGGATGTAATTGGCCGGGAAGCCGCCACCCATGTTGATCATCTGCAGGGTGATGCCGTCCTCTTCCTTGAGACGTTCGAAGATCACCTTGACCTTGGCCACGGCCGCATCCCACACGTCGATATCGCGCTGCTGACTGCCGACATGGAAGGAAATACCGTACGGCACCAGGCCTAGTTGCTTGGCCAGAATCAGCAGGTCCAGGGCCATGTCCGGCTGGCAGCCGAACTTGCGGCTCAGCGGCCAGTCGGCACTGGTCGAGCCTTCGGTGAGGATGCGCACGTAGATTTTCGAACCCGGCGCGGCCTTGGCGATGTTGCGCAGGTCGGCTTCGGAGTCGGTAGCAAACAGGCGCACGCCCTTTTCATAGAAGTAGCGAATGTCGCGCGCCTTCTTGATGGTGTTGCCGTAGCTGATGCGCTCGGGGCCGACGCCGGTGGCCATGACCTTGTCCAGCTCGTAGATCGAGGCGATGTCGAAGCTCGAGCCCTTGTCACGCAGCAGCTCGATGATCTCGACGGCCGGGTTGGCCTTGACCGCGTAATAGACCTTGGCGAAGGGAAAGCAGGTGCCCAGTTGATCGTAGGCATCAGCGATGATCTGGCGGTCGATCACCACGAACGGGGTTTCGTGCTGATCAGCGAATGCCTTCATGCGCTGGAAAGTGGCGGGTGCGTAATAGTCTTCGACCTTGATCGACATGCGGGAACTCCAATGGCTAAACCGGGAACACATGGATTCGGGCAGCAGAACCGTTCACAGGTTCCGCTACGTGTAGGGGGTGGCCGCGCAATACGCGTACCTGAACGTCTGACAGTTTCCCCACTTTGGTTCGCCTACTTCCCAAGGCATGTCGCCGAGCATCACCGGTACCGACCATGCGCCGGCCGGCAACCTCTCGTCGTCAGTACTTGAGCCGGATGGATCGTTTCCAGCATGGACGTTCGGGCGCGGACTTTAAGACCATGCGCCCCTCAGATCAACCGGAAATTCCTGCTAATTTCACCTCGTTCCGGATATCACACAAAACGTTCTGAAATGCTGAACAGGCGGGGCTTTCAGCCAGTTTGGCGCAGCCGTGTTTCAGTGCCATTGCAGCACCAGGTCGTCCACCTGGGCGAAGCCCTGCAGATGGCGCCGGATCACCTCCTGCAACTCGTCCAGTTCGGCTGCGCTCAGCGCCGTGCAGGCCAACTGCAAGGCCTGGTCATCGGCCTGCAGCACGCACTCGCCGATGGAGAAACGCAGCAGCCCTTCGTGCTCGCTCCAGCGCGCCTCGATCTTGTGCGAAAAGTGCTTGCACAGGCGCCCAAGCAGGCGTGGTGCCTGGGGGCTGGGGAAACGGCTATGGCTGTTGGGCATGATGTGAGGCTTCCTTGAGCAGAGGGCTATCGGCCAGCACCAGCGGCTGGCCGAGGGAGCAGTGTTCGATACGCGCCTCGATGGCGTAGGCGCGGCGCAGCCAGACGGCGTCCAGCACCTCGGCGGGCGAACCAAAGCGGTATGCGCCGCCCGGCGCCAGCAACAGCAGATGAGTGCAGAAGCGCAGCGCCAGATTGAGGTCATGACAGGCCACCAGGGCGATGACGCGTTCAGTGCGGCAACGCTCGGCAACGCAGTCGAGCACGCGCAGTTGCCAGTGCAGATCGAGCGCGCTGGTGGGTTCGTCGAGCAACAGCAGTTGCGGCTCACCAACCAGCGCCTGCGCCAGGCCGAGCAGTTGCCGCTGCCCGCCGGACAGGCGATCCATACGCTGCAGGGCCAGATGCTCGATATCCAGACGCTGAAGAATCGTTTCGACCCGTACCGTCAGCTCGTGCGAAGCAAGCTGCGGACAACGCGCCCGCGCCGCCGCCAGCAAGCTTTCGTAGGCCAGCAGCGACACTGCCTGCGGCAATTGCTGCGGCAGGTAGGCCACCTGCGCCTGCTGACGCCACGGCGGTACGCCACTTAGCGTCGCATCACCCAACCGCGCTTTTCTCTGGCACGCCTGCAAACCGGCAATGGCGCGCAACAGCGAGGACTTGCCGACGCCGTTCGGGCCAAGCACGCCAACCAGGCTGCCAGCCTCCACGGCCGGCAGAGTCAGATCCTGCAGGATACTGCGCGCGCCGTAGCTCAGCCCCAGCCCCTCGATCAGCAGGCTCATAGGCTGCGCCCCCGCGCCAGGATCAGAGCGATAAACAGCGGCACACCGACCACGGCAGTCACCAACCCCACCGGCAGGATCACCCCAGGCAGCAGCGCGCGGCTGGCCAGGGACGCCAGCGACAGCAACAGAGCACCGGCCAGTGCGCTGCCGGGCAAATAGAAGCGGTGATCCTCGCCCAGTAACAGACGCGCCACATGCGGCCCGACCAGACCGATAAAGCCCACCTCGCCGACGAAAGCCGTGGCCACGCCAGTGAGCAGGCTGACCCGTAGCAGCACGAAGGCGCGCAGGCGGCCAACGCGAATGCCCAGACTGCGCGCCTGCTCCTCGCCACCGCGCAGGCTGGTCATGGCCCAGGCCTGGCGCAGCGCCAGGATCAGGCACAGGGCAAACACCATAGCCACCAACGCCACCCGCTGCAGATCGGCACGCGCCAGACTGCCCAGCGTCCAGAACACGATCTGCTGCAGCGCATCGGCATCGGCGAGAAACTGCAGCAACCCGACCAGTGCATTGAGGCCGAACAACAGGGCAATACCGAACAGCACCAGGGTGTGCAGCGCCTCACCCAGCACCCGCGCCACCAGAAGCAGCAACAGGCAGGAGATGAAGGCGCAGACGAAGGCTGCCAGCGGCAGCAGCAGATCGGCGCCGAGCCCGGCCAGATTGGGCCGAAGCAGAATCACCAGCGCCGCGCCGAGCGTTGCCGCGGCACCGACGCCCAGAGTGAAGGGGCTGGCCAAAGGGTTGTTCAGCGCCGTCTGCATCTCCGCACCGGCCAGGCCCAGGCTGGCGCCCACCACCAGCGCCATCAACGCGTAGGGCACGCGGATCTCCAGAATGATCACCGCCTGCGCTGCGTCCAAATACTTTGGCTGCAACAGGCCGCGCGCCACGTCCCACCAGCTCAGGCCAGCCGGGCCGGTAGCCAGATCGGCGATGAAACTGGCCAGCAGCAATGCCGCCAACGCGCCCAGGCAGGCCCAGCGCTGCAGCAAGGTACGTCGGTAACCGAGGCGCAACACCTGCTGCGCACTCACAGGCTGGTCCAGTACTGGCCGTCCAGCGCCACTGGCTGGAACTCACTGTAGAAACGCTGCAGCGTGCGCTGCGGGTCGAGGTCGGCGAAGGCTTCGGGATGCAGCCACTTGGCGAATACCTGCACCGCCACCACGTTGAACGGGCTGTTGTAGAAGCCATGCCAGATGGCATGCGCCCTGCCCTCGCGCACGGCGCTCAGGTGCTGCAGACCGCCACGCCCAAGCAGGCGCCTGAGCGAGGCCTGCGCGGCATCCGCTGCCACACCGGGCCCCAGAGCGATATAGGGCGCGCCCTCGGCCAGACTGTCGGCCGAACCCACGGCGCTGGCAATGTACAGCTCCGGCGGCTGACTGAGCAGCAGCTCAAGGCTGATCGTACCGGCATGGCCGGGCAGACGCTCGCGGGCGATATTGTCGCCGCCGGCCTCGGCCAACAGATCGGCGAACATGCCGCGCGCCATGCTTTCGCAGCAGCCATCGCCGAGGCCGGCGCGGCTGTGCAGGAACACCTTGGGTGCAGCGCCTTGCGGCAAGCGCTCACGCACCGCAGCCAGCGCTTCGGCATGCGCTGCGTTAAAGGCTTCGGCCCGAGCCTCGCGGCCCAGCACCTGACCGAGCAGGGTCATGCTGCGTGGCGTGTTGACCAATGGCTGCTCACGGAAATCGACGAACAGCACCGCTACCCCGGCGCGCTGCAACTGCTCGATCAGACGGCCCTGGGTGCTATCCGGGCCATGCCCGGAAAGGCTGAAGATGGCCAGATCCGGGCGCAGCGTCAGCACCTGTTCCAGGCTGAAACTATCGGCCGCACCCTGACCAATACGCGGTACCTTGGCCAACTCGGGAAAGGCCTGCTGGTATTGCCGCGCGCTGCCGGGATCGACCTGCGCTAGATCGGCCGGCATGCCCACCAGCCGTTCCAGCAGGTGCTCGCCTTCGAGAATGGCCAGCACCGGCAGCAGACGGCCTTCGCCCAGCACGATGCGCTGGACCTTCTCGGGTATGGAGACCTCACGCCCGGCCAGATCGGTCAGCACCTGCGCCTGCACCGGGGCCAGCAGCGCCAGCCCCAGCAATGCCGCAACGATTGCTCGTCCCATCAGATTCGCCATGCCAGACCCAGACGCAGTTCACGACCTGGCTCGTAGGAGCCACGGATACCCTCGTAGTCCGGAATGTGCTCGAAGTCCTCGTTGCTGGCGTGATCCAGGTACTTCTTGTCCAGCAGGTTCTTCAGCGTCAGGGTCACCGTCAGGCTCTCAGGCACGGCCTGCCATTCGGCATACAGGTCATGCACGCCATAGCCCGGCTTGGACACATCGCCGACACCGGTGTGCAGGGTGTCGATGCCGCGCACGAAACGGCCCTGCCAACCGAGCGTGAGGTTATCGCTGGCGCGGTAGTCGGCGAAGCTGGTCCAGGTGTCGCCGAGGCTGGTGCCCAGACCGTTGTATTCATAAACGTTGAGACGCTCGCCATCCAGACGCGCGTCGTTACGGTGATAGCTCAGGCCCAGACTGAGCTGCTGCCAGTGGTAGGCGGTGCTGAGCAGCACACCCTTGCTCTTCAGATCACCGACGTTCTCATACAGATTGGGCCGGCCGATGGGGTCGGCGATGGCATCCTTGATCCGGGTGACGTAGGCCTTGCCGCTCAGCTCCCAGCCACCGTCGCGGTAGTCGAAGCCGACCTCGTCGGTACGCGCCTTTTCGGCTTTCAGGTCCGGGTCGTTGCCGGAGACATCGAGCTTGAAGGCATCACGCACCTGCGGCCCGCGTAGCGCCCGCGCCTGGCCGGCGAATACGGTCAGTTCAGGGGTCAACTGGTAGCGCAGACCCAGGTTGGGGCTGATGCCTTCCTCGATGAAGGTCTGCTTGTCGCGGTCGTCGAGCGTGTAACGGTCGTAGCGCAGGCCGGCGTCGAGCTGCAGGCGCGAGGTGATCTGGTAGCGGTCCTGCAGGTAGACACCGAGCACGTCGCCGTCTTCGTGATCCAGCTCGCGGTCACCCTCAGGGCCAAGGGTGGTGCGGTCATCGCGGTAGTCGACGCCATAGGTCAGCTGATGCGCGCCGATACGGCTGGTGTTGCGCAGGTCGAACCCGGTGCTGCGGGTATCGCCGAAGTACAGACCGAAACGGCCATCCTGCTCCAGCTCATTGGTGGTGTGATAGGTGGTCAGCTCGACATCCAGCAGGTCGTTGCTCACCGGCTGCCAGGCGTAGTTGAGGGTCCAGGTCTCGCGCTCGGTGCTCAGCGGATACAGACGGTTGAAGCTGCTCGGGATCCACTGCGGGCGCTGACTGCGCTCGCCTTCGTCGATGCGTTTCTCGTAGCTCAGGCGCAGGGTCTGCTCGTCCGTCAGCTTGCCCACCAGCTTGGCGAAGCCGAGCTTCTGCCGTGCTGCGGTGCCGAGTACGTCGTCGTTGTTGCCGTCCTCAAAGTCGTTCTGATCCTGATAGGTGGTCATGGCCAACGCCGACCAGTTTTCATTGAAGCGACCGAACACGCTGGCGCTGCTCTTGTAGCCTTCGCCATTGCTGAAATAGCCGGTCTTGAGCAGCGCACCGAGCTGCTCGCCTTCGCGAAGCAGGTCGTCCGGGTCCTTGGTGACGAAACGGATCGCGCCACCCAGCGCGCCCGGCCCGGCCGTGGCATCACCAGTGCCGGCCTGCACTTCGGCGCGCTTGAGCAGCTCCGGCTCGATGCCGATGCGGCCGGTGTGGTGAAAGGTCTGCCCAGGCTGGCTGGCGCCGTCGATGCTGATGTTCAGCAGGGTGTCTTCCAGGCCGCGCAGGTAGAGCTTCTGCGCCACACCGGGGCCACCGGCCACCGACACCTCGGGGTTGGACTCGAACACTTCCTGCAGGTCGCTGGCCTGGTAGCGCTGCAGTTGCTCGGCCTCGACGCTCTCATTGCGGCCGATAGCGGCGGCGGTGACCTCCTGCGCCTGCAACTCCAGCGCGGTATCGGCGCCATGCGCCTGCGCGGCGAGCAGACTACCGAAGGTAATGGCGCCGAGCAGACTCAGGCGATAAGGGCAGTGCGGCATGATCGATCCTCCCCAGGAAAGATGTGAATATTTCGCATTTGCGAATTCTCATCACAAGCACCTGAGCAGGGAATCACTTTTACAACTGTTACATCGCCGTGCGTGGCAGGCGAATCTCCATGAGCAAGCCGCCTCCGGCGCGATTGCTCGCGCGAATGCTGCCGCCGGTGGCGCTGACCTGGCGCTGCGCCAGCGCCAGGCCAAGGCCGAAACCGGCGCGCTCGCTGCAGCCACGGAAGAACGGCTGGAAGATGCGCTCCAGCCACTGTTCGGCCACGCCTGGGCCCTGGTCGGCAACCCGCAACAGCCAGGCATCGCCCTCCTCGCTCAGGCTGACATCGATCTGGCCGCCCGCCGGGGTGTGGTCCAACGCATTGCGCACCACGTTCTCGATCGCCTGGCCCAGCGCTCGGTTGCTGCTGCCATGTAGCGGCGCGCTGTCGGGCATCTGACAGAGAATCTGCCGGTCCGGGTACTCGAAGCGCGCATCGTCGAGGATGCTGTCGAGCAGTTCGGACAGGTCCAGGCTCTCGTCGCGCAGCTCGGGCCGTTCATTTTCCAGCCAGCTCAGGGTCAGGGCATCCTCGACCAGACGGCGCATGCCGGCGCAGTCGTCGCGGATGCGTTCGAGCAACTGACGCTGGCCGCCGTCCTGCTCGGCCAGGCTCACCGCCATCTCGATGCGCGTCAGCGGCGTGCGCAGCTCGTGGGACATATCCGCCAGACGCTGACGCTGGTCGATGATCAGTTGCCCGGTACGCGCGGCCATGGCGTCGAAGGTTTCGGCCAGGCGCGCCAGCTCGTCGTTGCGCGAGCCCAGCAGCGAGCGCACGCGCACGTCCAGACGGCCATCGCTGAACTGCCGTGTGGCCTGCTCCAGACGACCGAGCGGTTGCATCAGGTGACGGTAGAGCACCAGGCAGACGATCAGCATCAACACCAGCGGCACCACCAGTTGCAGCAACAACTTGGCGTAATGCCAGTTGAGACCGGGGCGCATGCGCTGCGGCAGGATGATCAGGAAATGGGTCCGGCCGTCGGCGAACGGCAGATCCATGATCGGGTTTTCCTGGAAGTACAGGTGGATCTTCCAGCTCACATCGCGGCCCAGGCCGAAGCCTTGGTAGAAGCGCTCATTCAGCACACTGCCAGCCAGCGGTCGCACCTCAGCCTCGACCACTGCCGCCCAGGTCTGCTCCTGCTGCTGCAGGGTAGTCAGCCAGCGCGCCAGCGCTTCATGATCGCCAGCGCGGTACATTGCCTCGGCCTGCTCGCCGTAGTGGCGCAGGGTGCGCTGGTGTTCGGCGTCGATGAAGCTCATGCGCTCCTCGGTCTGCCAGGCGACGCGGGCGATGATCCAGAACAGCAGCACGCTGCCCAGGCCGATGACCAGGCACAGTTTCCAGAACAGGCGCCGCTTCATGTGAAGGCGTAACCGCGGCCGTGCAGGGTCTGCAGCCGGTCGGCGCCCAGGCCGGCCTCGCCCAGACGGCGACGAATGCGGCTGATGTGCATGTCCAGGCTGCGGTCGTACTGGCTGTACTCGCGCTCCAGCGCCATGCGGTACAGGTAGGGCTTGCTCAGCGCCTCACCGCGATGACTGACCAGCAACCAGAGCAGGCGGAACTGCAGCGGCGTCAGCGTCAGGTCGCAGCCTGCGACCCGCGCCCGCTGGTCGTGGCGATCCAGATGAAGTTCGTCGACTTGCAACTGCTGCGCCTGACCAACACGCGTGCCCTCCTGCGGGCGCGTACGGCGCAGCACGGCGTCGATGCGCAGCTGCAGCTCGGTGATGTTGAAGGGCTTGGGCAGGTAATCGTCGGCACCATGGCGCAGGCCGCGAATGCGCTCCTCTTCGGCGCCACAGGCAGTGAGCATGATCACCGGCGTCTGCTGTTGCTCACGCAGGCGGCGCAGCACGGAAAAGCCGTTGACGTCCGGCAGCATCACGTCGAGCAACAGCAGATCCGGCACCTCGCGCAGCGCCGTCTCCAGCCCCGCCTCGCCCAGGTGACAGGCACTGGTGGCATAGCCCTGACCGCGCAGCAGCTCGCCGAGCTGGGCGGCCAGAGTGCGATCGTCCTCGACGATCAGAATGCGAGCCAGGCTGGCGGTCATGTGGGTTATCCAGGCAGTTAAGGCGAATGATTCTCATATATAAAACCACTTCGACAACTTAATACCCGTGCGACGCGGCTTGCTCGGGGTCAATAGACATCGCGGCGATAGCGTCCTTCCTCGACCAGATCGTCCACCCCCTCGTCGCCGAGCAGCTCGCGCAGCGTCGCATCCACTCCGCCGGCCATGCCCTGCAGGCTGCCGCAGACGTAGATCGCCGCGCCGTCAGCCAGCCAGTCGCGCAAACGCTGCTGCTGCTCGCGTAGCAGGTCCTGCACGTAGCGCTTGTCGGCCTGATCGCGGGAGAACACCAGATCCAGATGCTGCAGCTCACCTGCGGCCAGCGCCGCCTGCAGCTCGTCGCCACAGAAGAAGTCTTGCGCGCGGTTGCGCTCGCCGAACAGCAGCCAGTTGCGCGACTGCCCGGCCAGGGTGCGCGCCCGCAGCAGCGAACGCAGCCCGGCCAGGCCGGTGCCGTTGCCGATCAGGATCAGCGGGCGGTCATCGTCCGGCAGGTGGAAGCCGCTGTTGCGCCGCACCCGCGCCAGCAGTTGCCCGCCTGCAGGCAGGTGCTCGGTCAGCCAGCCGGAACCCAGGCCCAGGCTGCCATCGGCCTGCACGGCCTGGCGCACGATCAACTGCAGCACGCCATCGGCCGCCACTGAAGCGATGGAGTATTCACGCGAACCCAGCGGCGCCAGGGCATCGACCAACGCCTGAGCATGCAGGCCGACCAGATGGGCGAGGCTGTCTGGCAGTTGCCGCTCGGCCAATGCTTCGCGCAGGCTGGTCGATTGCCCCGCGAGCGTGACGGGCTCGAAACCCTCGAAGCCGCAATGCTGCAGCCAGGCCTGTACCGCAGCCGGTGCATGACGCGGGCGAATTTCCAGGATGTCGCCGGCCTGCCAGGTGCTCTGCGCAGGCGGCGTCAGGCCGAGGAAGAACACCGGCGCGCCCTGACTACCAGGATTGAGCAGGCGCCGTTCGGCCAGCGTCCAGCTCTGCCAGGGCGCCTCTTCAAAGCGAATCGGCGCTGCGCCGGTCAGGTCACTTAGATGCTGTTGCCAGCGCTGCAGCGCGGCCTGATCGGCGCCATCGACTTCGATGCTGTCGAACAGGCGCTGCGCACCCTGCAAACCCAGCCAGTCATTGATGCGCCGGGCGAAGCCGCAGAAGTGCGGGTACTGACGGTCGCCCAGGGCCAGTACGGCATAGCTCAGTTGCTTGAGCGGCAGCGGGCCACCCAGCACCTTGCGCGCGAAACCCTGCGCGGCGTCCGGCGCCTCGCCGTCACCAAAGGTGCTGACCACGAACAGCGCCTGGCGTGTCTGCCGCAGGCTGTCGGCATCGAGGCGCGACAGCGGCTCGACCCGCACCGGGATGCCGGCGGCCTGCAACTGCCCGGCACTCTGCCAGGCCAGTTGCTCGGCAAAACCACTCTGACTGGCAAACACGACCAGCCAGCCTTCGCCTGAGTCATCCGTTTTCAGCGTACCGCGCGCCGCCAGCGCCGCGCGTTTCTTGCGTCGGCGATCCAGGTACAGCAGCCAGCCGGTAATGAAGAACAGCGGCATGGCCGCCGTGGCCAGCATCATCAGGATACGCCCCGGCATACCGAAATACTCGCCGACATGCAGGGCGTAGACGCTGGCCAGCAACTGCGCCTTGAAGCTTTTGTCGGTGTAGCGCTCATGCTGGCTGACTTCGCCACTTTGCGGGTCAACCTGGAACTGATTGAAGGCGCGCACATGTTCGGCGCCATCAAGCACATAGAAGACCGTTGCCGGCTGCCCGGCCACTGGCGGCAAGCGCAGGTTCCAGGCCACCAGTGTAGGCCCGGTGGTCTGCTGGATGCTCTGCCACACAGCGTCGTAGTCGACCTCGGGGGCCGGGCCATTGGGTGCTTCACGACCACCGCGACCACGGCCTTCAGCGCGTTTTTCCGGCGGCGTATCGGAGAGCAGGCGCGTCAGCCCTTCGCGATACCAGTCATAGGACCAGTACAAACCGGTGAGCCCGGCACACAGGTAGAACAGCAGCACCCAGGTGCCCGCGACAGCGTGCAGATCCCAGTTGAAGCTGCGGCCTTTCTTCTTCCAGTCCAGTGTCAGCCAGGTGCGCCAACTCAACGCCTTGCGCGGCCAACGCAGATACAAACCGGAAAGGCAGAAAAAAATCAGCGCCACGGTGCTGGCGGCGGTGATCTGCTTGCCCACCTCACCCATGGACAGGAAGCGATGCAGCATCAGCATCAGGTGGAAGAAGTCCTGGCCAATCGGCTTGTCCAGCACCTGCCCGGTGTAGGGATCAAACACGATGCGTGGCCCGCGACGCTCGCCCGGTGGCGGCGCTAGAAAAGCAGTGCCTGGCCCGTCATGGCGACCATCGACCCACAACCCGGTGACACGATCAGCAGTGGCGGCCTCGATCTTCGCAGCCAGCTCGCCTGGCGTGAGATGCCCCTGCGCACTGGGCTGGATCTGCCAGCGCTCGGCGTTGAGCGCTCGGGTGATCTCGCCTTCGAAGCTGTACAGGGCACCCGTGATGCCCATGACGGCCAATACCAGACCCGCGCTGATGCCGAAGAACCAGTGCAACTGGAAGATGATTTTCTTGAACACGACGGAGCCACCCCTACCCTGACCCACTGCGACGGGCGGCTACTTTATATGTGAATAATTTTCATAACCATTACCTTGCGCGATATTTACGCATTTACAGCACGGTTCGGTAGCCTCACGCACCCAGCCCCCTTAAAACCGATAGCCGCTCTCCGCCAGAGCCGGCAGTTATCGGTATAATCCCGCGTTTTACGGGTGCTGAGGCACCCTCAACGATTCCATCCAGGCACGTATTCATGACCACCCAGGCCGCCGAAGTCGCCAAGCGCCGTACTTTCGCCATCATCTCCCACCCGGACGCCGGTAAGACCACCATCACCGAGAAGCTGCTGCTGATGGGCAAGGCCATCGAAGTGGCGGGCACCGTGAAGTCGCGTAAATCCGACCGCCATGCCACCTCCGACTGGATGGAAATGGAGAAGCAACGTGGCATCTCCATCACCACCTCGGTGATGCAGTTCCCCT
Source organism: uncultured Pseudomonas sp. (assembly GCA_964543555.1). GTDB lineage: Bacteria > Pseudomonadota > Gammaproteobacteria > Pseudomonadales > Pseudomonadaceae > Aquipseudomonas. Next base: position 404 of record CAZIZA010000001.1, on the reverse strand, counting down.
ACCGCGAGCACATCGTCAACCTGCTCGACACCCCCGGCCACGAAGACTTCTCCGAAGACACCTACCGCACCCTGACAGCGGTGGACAGCGCGCTGATGGTGCTCGACGGCGGTAAGGGCGTCGAGCCACGCACCATCGCCCTGATGGACGTCTGCCGCCTGCGCGACACGCCCATCGTCAGCTTCATCAACAAGCTCGACCGCGACATCCGCGACCCCATCGAGCTGCTCGACGAAATCGAGGCAGTACTGAAGATCAGGGCCGCGCCGATCACCTGGCCGATCGGCTGCTACAAGGACTTCAAGGGCGTCTACCACCTGAGCGGCGACTACATCGTGGTCTACACCCCCGGTCACGGCCATGAGCGCACCGAAGCCAAGATCATCCAGAAGCTGGATTCGGAC